>CAWUNB010000039.1:0-11459 GCA_963923745.1 uncultured Thiotrichales bacterium | reverse complement strand
CCGAGAGCGCAGCAAAGGGTAGCTGAGGAGCGCCGAAACAGCGTTGGCTTGTCCCGCAGAATCTAAATCGGTCAATGCCGCATCGCAGCATAAACGATATCTGGAATTGATGAGAGACCCACCGATTTTCCAACCGTCCACACCTAATGGCGCTATGTAACCCACCCGGGCAAGAGTCATTCCTTCGCTGACAATTCCCCGTAGGCTCCACTGATCCCCGATACCATAGGGATCATTAAGCGACAAACCACCACCTAACCGCCAATCCCCAGTGTACCGATTCCCAGTATTGTCCAATTCCACGCTACCCGACACTGTAGAATTTTGCATCGCTTCAATGGAAAGGCGAGAACCACCCACCTCCTGACCTGGTGCCAGCACAGCTCGAGCGTTAATTGCAGGTAAATCATTCAATAGCAGTAAACCCCGCTCCAATGGCTGTTGCAAAAGCGGTGAGCCGAAGGGGAGAGCATTTTCCATTACCTTCTGTATGGCGTCCTCAGACAAACGCATTTCTGGGCCACGTTTGACATCAATCCCTTCAACTCGCCCTTCCACAACCCGAATCTCCAGCGATCCCCCTTTCACTTCCTGCGGTGGGATGTAGGCTTTCGCGGCAAATAGGCCACGCCCCTTGAGCCATTGTTCAAACATCGATGCAACGCGATGCAATTCATTCAGAGTAAGTAGCTGTCCCACAAAAGGAGCAAGAAAGGCTTGAGTTTCTCCTTCAGGAATAGCCGTTACCCCAACAATATGAAAATCTGTCACCCTTAATCCTAAATCCGTACTCTTTACTACACTAACAGGTTCAACCACTTCAGGTCTGGGAGGCATTACTGGCGAAAATACCCGTTCCCGTTGTAACTCTTCCCGTAACAACAAGCCTGCATCTGGAGGAGCTGACCAACCAGTAGTGCTAGTCAGAAATAGTCCCCAAATAGCTATTTGAGTGAAACGATTTATCATTGCTAGCTCAAATTTATCGGATAACCTTTCTGTCACTCTCAGTATTCACTGCAATTTCTCCTTCCTTCACCATGGCTGATGGAAAGTAAATTATCGAGCTAGGGGTATCTCCAAAACTACTAGGAGAGGTAGTCATCGCCATAATCATGGATAACTGACTAATATTAGCCTCCACAGCAGTAAATATCGTTTGTTGGGTTAAGGTAGTAGAGAAAGAGTTACCTGTAGGAAAAACCAACCCCCCACCAATTAATCCTGAAGAAGAATCATTTGTAATACTTACAGGTTGAAGGAGAGTGTTATATCGCAAAAAGAAATACGGATAAGGCCTAACATAGACAATGGGAATAACATCCGGGGGCAAAGAATCATTATTGTCTTCAGGTTGAGTCATATCCCTTATTGAATATCCTACGCCACCACCTGAACTAACAGATAAACCCGATGCATCTATATCCCAGTAGCTATCAAAAACTTTTCCATCAGAAAATTCTCCTGCTAGACCACCTATATTGCTCTCTCCCACCACCAACCCAGTATTATAGGAATACTCAATTGAACCCGCTATTCCTTTTCCTAGTAAACCACCAACATTAGTTGTCCCCGTTATGGCTCCCATATTGTATGAGTTGCGGATTAAACCCGAAGAACTCATACCGACTAATCCTCCTACATTAGTGATTCCTGTTACTTGAGCACTATTGTAAGCACTATCAATAGTACCTGAATAGCTGGTACCAACTATTCCGCCAATATTACTGGAACCATTAATAATGCCAGTTACACCACTACCGAGAATTGAGCTTTCATTGGCCAGATATCCTATCATTCCTCCAACCTGATCATGACCATAAATCTCTACTCCTAATAAAGTCACATTAGAAACTACTGCGCGATTATCAACGACCCCAAACAGACCAACATAGTCTTCAGTGGGCCGGTTTATGAAAAGTCCAGAAACCGTATTCCATAAACCAGTGAATTTTCCGACAAAGGGAGTAGACAAGCTACCTAATGGAGTAAATCCTGCCCCATTATCAAAAGTGTGAGTGTCGCTCAAGTCAATACTTTTACCAAGAGCATAATTGCCAGCGAGATTAGAACTAATTGCTTGTAGATTAGCCGCATCATTTACCAACATCCAGGCTGTTAGAGTGCCAGCAGTAACGTTACCAGTAAAATCAGTCGGAGAACTGTAAGACACTGGATTGTAATAGATATCTACAGTTTTTAAGCCACCTTCGCCGGTCAAATCAATGATTGCTTTATTAGAAAAATTAACTGTGCCATGGCCGGTGCCGGTATTATCAGCACGTAGGACGATATTTCCTCCACCTGTTCCAACCAAACTACTATTTATATTAATATCGCGAAAAGCAGACAGCATTAATTCATTACCACTGCTCCAAGTGACGGCATCATTAACAAATATATCTCCATTACCAACAGCAATTCCTTCGTCACTAAGAATAAATACATTAGTATTATCGAGATTTGTTCCTAATGTTTTACCATCAATATCACCCCCTGTTTCTGCAATAGTATAATCATTGGGATCAATTAACCAACGACCTGTTTTACCACGGGGGGCTAAAGTTGTAATGCGAGTATCAGCGTCGACATGTACTTTCTTCCCTGATGTTTCAATAAAACCCCCATTACCACCATTTAGCGCTGATGCATCCAAAGTACCACCAACGGCAACTTCTCCTCCAAGGAGTTTAATAACACCTTCATGCTCAGTAATAGTTTTTGCACTGATAATACCGCTGTTATTAACTGCACCCGATGAAAGCCGATTAGCCATATCGGTACTCATTAAAACAAAACCACCATCTGCTTGCAGCAAATTGGTATTTTTAACTAATCCATTCGCAGTTGCTTGATCGATTTTAATTTCGATCAATCGATCACCAACAAAATCAAGACGAAATTCATCACCACTGACAAGGGCAATACTACCTAAGCGAGCAGCGATAATACCTTCATTACGAACCTCTGGTGCCATCAAAGCAACGTAACTCCCTTCAGCGGCGATAATTTCACCTTGGTTTACAATACTCCCACCTCCGTCCTTAGTGAAATGGTAGTTACTTCCCATAAAATCATCGCTACCAAGCTTTAAGCTTGATGCCAGTAATCCTCCCACTTCGACACGAGCCGTTGAACCGAATAACACACCTCCTGGGTTGAGTAACCAAATATGGCCATTAGCCAATAGACTCCCTTCAATATTGGCAGGTCCAGTAGCTCCAATTCGATTTAACGCAATACTTGTATTACTTGGCTGATAAAAATGTACCGTAGCATCTCTGCCAATATTGAAACTACTCCAATCAATAACCGCTTTGGGGGTTAACTGGTCGATTCGCATTCCAGTGCTTGATTGGCTGATTGCCGCTACCCCTGCTGAAACAATGCCCCCCGTAGGTAAGGCTGTAGTGGACATTTGAGCAAAACAAGGCAACGAAAATAAACCAATACTGGCGAGGTGCAACGACAAACGCTGGGAAGTCATAAGTAAACCCTCATAGTCGGCCCTAAAGCTTTATTGTTTCTGAATATAGTCAATTACCCGATCTAACCGAGCCAAACTGCGTTCTCGTCCCACCAAAGCCAGGGTTTGGTCGATGGGGGGAGATGCTCCCTGACCACTTAATGCTACCCGCAAGGGCTGAGCCAGCTTACCCAGTTTCAAATTGTGATCAGCTGCGGTGTTGATCACTGTGTCGTGGAGGGGACCAGAAGTCCAGCCAGGTAACAGAGTTAACCGCTGACGAAGATCTGCTAAGGCAGGGAGTACCTCGGGACGCAGGTGTTTGGCCGCAGCATTCGCTTCATAATCAGCAAAATCTCGGTAGAAAAACTCACTATTGGCCGCCATCTCCACTAGAGTTTTAGCCCGTTCCCGTTGAGCCAGCACCACCGCCACGGGATCGGGTCCATCACTGGGATCAATACCTAGCTTGCCGAGGTGATAGTTAAGGTGGTGAGCAACATGGGTTGGATCGCTAGTTTTCAGATAATGTTGATTCAACCATAGCAGTTTTTCTGGATTAAAAGCTGAGGCGGATTTGTTGACATCCGTCACATCAAATAAGCCAATAAGCTCGTCTAAGCCGAATACTTCTTGATCTCCATGGGACCACCCCAGCCGAACCAAGTAATTCAGGAGTGCTTCTGGCAAAAAACCGTCTTCCCGATAGGCCATGACGCTGACAGCCCCATGACGTTTGGATAATTTTTGCCCATCTACCCCCAAGATCATGGGAACATGGGCGTATTGGGGTACGGTGGCACCCAGTGCTTTGAGGATATTCATCTGCCGAGGAGTGTTATTGAGGTGATCATCGCCTCGAATGACATGGGTGATCCCCATATCCCAGTCATCCACTACGACGGTAAAGTTGTAAGTGGGGGAACCATCGGAACGCACAATGATGAGATCATCCAGTTCAGCATTTTGGAACACCACCCGCCCCCGGATAAGGTCATCCACCACGGTGGTTCCCTCGGTGGGATTGCGGAAGCGAATAACTGGCGCTACCCCAGGCCGAGGCTCTCCCCTGACTCGGCAACGCCCGTCATAGCGGGGTTTCTCCTTGCGAGCCATCTGGGTATTACGTATATCTTCCAGTTCTTCTTTGGTGCAGTAGCAGTAATAGGCTTTGCCCTCGGCGAGGAGCTGTTCTGCCACGGCCCGGTAACGGTCAAAGCGATGGGTTTGGTAAAACGGCCCAGCGTCGTATTCCAACCCTAACCAAGTCATCCCTTCTAGGATGGCATTGACCGATTCTGCTGTAGAACGCTCCAAGTCAGTGTCTTCAATGCGTAGAATGAAACGTCCCCCATGGCGTCGGGCATGGAGCCAGGAAAACAAGGCAGTCCGAGCGCCACCAATGTGCAAAAAACCAGTGGGACTGGGGGCAAAGCGGGTGCAAACAGTCATTGATTTTCCTCTAAGTAAATGAAGAGTGGAGACAATGGGACAATGATGAACGCTACACCTTCTTCTGCCAATCAGCGCGTTGAGCAATGTGTTGAAATTTTGTGCCTGAAGGGTTGCCGTGCCATACATGGCGTTATTGCCCAACTGGAACGAGGGGAGTCTTTGCCGGAGACAATCCATTTGACGGAACAGGAACGTCATGCGGTGCTAACAGAAGTTAAAGCAATTATGGCTGTTTACCAGCGGTGTACCCTGTGAGCCCAATCCAATCTGATTCTGCACTTTCCCTCCGTTCCCCGTTACTAACGTGGAGTTATCTAGCCTCCTGGGTAGCTGACCGTCGAACCGACTTTTATCAAGCGTCCCTTCCCTATATTGGGTTCACTTTGTGGTTCATTTTGGCCTGGTTGGTGGGGGATTTTTATCTCAATGTACCGGCAGGCATTGAGATATTTCGCGTTGAATATCCCTTAACCCTGTATTTATTTTTCGTTATTAATCAAATAACCCATGCTTCTCCTTGGCGTCCAATTTTAGGATTAGTCGCTATTTTTGGTCTCTATGTTATTCATGATGTTTATTGGTTATCTTTTAATGATATTCCATCTTTAATTATGATTCAAGAAGTTCCCGAATTGTTCTTGGTCGGCGATTGGAAATTAAAAGGAATTCTATTAGGTATCCCAGTAATGGTATTGTTCTTTTTTATTTATTGGGTTAGATATACCTTAAGAAGTTTGCTAGTTGTCCTTCCTTTGCTTATCCTCCCTGGATTGATGTTCACCAACCCAGCTGTTTTGGTAAATACTATTGAATGGGGAGTAGCTTGGATATACCCCTGGGTTAGAGTAGATAACGCTACTTTCAATGGCCGTTTCACCGTTGCACTTTATGATGAAGCCAAGCGGCGGGTTGCCATGGAAAAATTAGCAGGCTACGGCAATAATCCAATCCAAGCAGAATATTTCCAACAATTAGTTAGCTATCTTAAAGCTCATCGCCAAGAAGATCGACACATCTTTGTGTTGGTTATGGAAAGTTTTCTTGATGCGCGGTTATTAAAACCCCTGCGGGGACGAAATGAAATTATAGATGCAGAATTTCGTCGCTCTTATGATAAATCTTGGGGATTTTCTATCTCTCCCACGTTTGCGGGTGGAACGGCTCGAGCAGAATTTGAAATTCTCTGCGGGGTACCTGCATTGGCAGAGTTTGATGACGTTGAATTTAATTTATTTACTGGAAACCCGGTACCTTGTGTACCTGAGGTGCTTTCCCAGATAGGCTACGATAGCATTGCTAACTATCCTTACCATCCTAGTTTTTTCAATGCCCAACGAGCTTATGCTGGATTTGGTTTTCAACAAGCTTATTTTGCTGCTGAATATACTAATCGTCCTACTTACTTACACCTAGACCAAAAAGATCAATATTTATTTGACGGATCTTTTTTCCAACAGAATCGAGATTTTCTGAGTCAAACGACTCGAGATAAGCCCATTTTTAACTATTTATTGACTCTCTATGGTCATATGTATTTTGAAGTTCAGCGGCCTATTCGCTGGAAAATAGAGATTAAGGATCCTTATCTGGAGCGCATTGTTAATATTGGCTATTATCGTTCTGCTGCGTTAGCAGAAGAAATAAAGTGGATTACTGAGCATTACCCTAAATCATTAATAATCGCTATTGCTGATCATTTGCCTATTCTACAAAATGATCTGGAAACCTATGCGCAACTTGATTACTTACACACGGTTAAAGATTTTGGTTATTACAATCGAATTTTAATTGTTCAAGATGGAAAACCCAAAAAGCTACCAACACTTCACCATTTTGGTGTTCCAGATATCATTTACGATTATTTGACTAACGGTGACTACTGTAGGGATTTTCAGTGCGTTACCCGTTATCCCTATGATAAGGAACAATTACGAGAACGTTACCGTTACCTACTGGCCCATGCTGCCCAGCCAGCTTCTTAGCTAAGCTATACGGGAAACAGCTCCACCTCCACTAAACTGCCAGCCGCCACATTTCCACCTTCCTGGGGTAAGACAATAAAACAATTGGCTTGGCTCATAGAAGTAAGAATATGGGAGCCCTGATCGCCGGTGGATCTCACTTGCCACTGTCCTTGATCGTCCATAGACAATAATCCCCGTTGAAAATCGGTGCGACCGGGTTTCTTCTTAAGGTTATCTGAGCAACGCGCCTGTAATCGCCAAGGGGCGCGAGGCGACTCCCCTGCCAGTTTTACCAGGGCCGGACGAACGAATTGCAGAAACGTCACCATGGTGGAAACTGGATTACCGGGTAATCCAAAGAACAATGTTGTTCCAATCCAGCCAAAAGCTAAAGGTTTTCCTGGTTTCATGGCAATTCGCCAGAGTTCCACCCTCCCCCGTTTGGCCAATACTGAGCGGATGTGATCGGCCTCCCCCACTGATACCCCTCCCGAAGCAATAATCCCATCAGCGGCTTGTCCTCCTTGGATTAGCGCTTCCTCCAGGACCTTCGGCTCATCGGGTATCGCACCCAGGTCCAATAACTCCACTCCTAAGTGAGTGAGCAATCCATAGAGGGTATAGCGATTACTGTCATAGATCTGGCCTTCCTCCAAGGATTCCCCCGGCGAGCGCAGTTCGTCTCCTGTGGTGAAAAAAGCGATCCGGGGGCGGCGATATACTCCTACTTCCGCTATGCCCAGGGAGGCCAACAGCCCTAAATCCGCCCCATGAAGGCGGCGTCCCGCTTGCAGTACGGTTTGTCCCACCCCCAGATCATCGCCTGCTCGCCGAACGTTATCCCCTTGGGGGTGCCCTCCCCCCAGCCATACTCGGTTTCCTTCCCGCCGTGCCTGTTCTTGCATAACTACCGTGTCTGCACCGCAGGGAATAACCCCGCCAGTCATAATGCGAACGCTCTGACCAGACCCTAATTGCCCCGACCAGGGGGCTCCCGCTAATGTTGTTCCCACCACCGTCAACGCCACCTCTTGTTCCTGGGAAGCGGGCAAATCGGCCCATTTCACGGCATAACCGTCCATGGCTGAGTTATCTGCGGGAGGAACTTGAAACCCACTCACAACATCTTTGGCTAGTACTCGACCCAAGGCGCTACGCAGTGGCAACTGTTCCACCGTCCCTATTGGGCTAACCGCTTCCATGATACGACGGGATACTTCAGTCACTGGAATAAGGGTATGGGGCAAAGCGGACATTGGGCGGTTCTCTGGCTAGCGAACAATTGGATTGGAAATTTCGGTAAATTGAATAACAAGAGCTCAGGCTGACAATTCCCTCTTGCCGTCTTTCTGCTTTTTAGCAGATAATATCTCCTTCTCGTCGCCGGAGTGGCGAAACTGGTAGACGCACCAGACTCAAAATCTGGCGGAAGGTGACTTCCGTGCCGGTTCGATTCCGGCTTCCGGCACGACGAGACCCCTCTCGCTATACTTGATGTTGCTCCCGCTGTTCGTTTTCTTCTTTTTCTGCTAGTTGTCTTGCTAACAGTGCAACAGGGTGCATTACCTCTACTGCTAATCCTGCTTCCCTAGCCCCATGGGCAAGGTGCAGAGCGCAGCCGATGTTGGCGCTCACCAAAACCTGAGCACCGCTACTTCCCAGCGCCGTTATTTTGTTCTTCCGCAAAGAATCAGCTTGGGCAGGTTCCGTGACGACGTGACTACCCGCTGCCCCGCAGCATCGATTGTTCTCTGCCAAAGGAATCAGCTCGATCCCGGGAATACGTTGTAACAACCGGTAAGGAGCCCCCCCTTGACGAAGTACGTTCACCAAGGAACAGGGATCATGAACCGCCACCCGTTGGGGAAAAGGGCGAAGAAATAAATCGAGTGGCCAGGATTGGCGGCTGAGAAACTCACTGATATCCACAATTTGAGCGGCCAGTAAGCCGGCTCTCTCATCGTCTTGTAGCCATTGGGGATACTCCCGTAGGGTGGCACCGCACCCACTGGCGGTGGTGATTACCGCTTCCCACTGCCCAGCATGAAAGGCTGTTAGGTTGTGTCGAGCCAAGTGAGCCGCTCGTTGTGGTTCGCCACTGTGGAGATGGAGCGCTCCGCAACACCCCTGGCCAACGGGAACATCCACCCAATACCCCAAACGGGTGAGGACGGTAATAGCCGCAGCTAAAGTCTGCCAATCCCATTCCTGAGCCAAACAACCAGTAAAGAGGGCTACCCGCCCCCGTTGTTTCCCTTGAGGAAGGTAGTAATTGGCTAATTGACCAGGGGGAGACAGGGGAGGAAGCCGTCGAGCCAATTGACCTAACCCCACTAAGGGAGCCAGCTTTATCAAACCACTGCTTTGGAGTAAACGCAGCAACTTACCTGTCAGGAAACGCCCTTTGGGGTGTACTACCAGACCATCCAACAACAAGCGCCGCTGCCAGCGCACCAGGGAAGGTGCTGGCCTCACTTGGGCCAGATAGGCTCGCCCAGCATCCAGCAATTGACCATAGGGTACACCGGAAGGGCAAACTCGCTCACAGGCTCGGCAACCTAAACAACGATCGACATGACTCTGTAATTGGGCAGTCGGGGCTAACTCTCCCTTAGCCAGCGCCACCATCAGGGCGATACGACCTCGGGGGGATTCTCCTTCATTTTGACTGTAGCTATAGGTCGGGCAGTAGGCCAGACACATGCCACACATCACACAACGATCGGCTTCCTTAAGGGGAAAGGGCAGAGGAGAAGACACACTTGAACTCACTGCTTACTCGGTACCAGTAACAATGGGCGGGTAGCTTGTTTAGTCAGGGTTTTGGCCAGAGACTTAAGGCTTGGCCGTCCAGCTACAGCGAAAATTTGGGGAGAATAGACCAATAGATCGGTCCCTGGATCCTGAGCTATTTGGCATAACACCGCCGTGGGATCTCCAACTTCTATTCTGAAATGCGCCCCTTCCATTCCCACGGTTACTGTCTCAAATTGATTACGAGCGTGGGTGGCTTGGTGCTGTTGCTCTCTACGCATATAGTCTAGAAAACTTTGGCGAGTCCCAGCAGTAGACTGCCAATCATTACCAATAAAATCAGCCCATTGATTATCAATAACGAATAGGCCCGTCAAAGTAGCATGACTGCAACGGGCTAATTCCACGGCATGGGCGAGGGGTGCCTCAGATATAGAGGCACCGTCTACCGCAACAATGACATGTTTCAGCATTAGGTGGTCATAACAACAACAACGAGTACCAGCAAAATGCTAAGTACAATAGCCCCTATATCTTCCTGACGATCGTCTCTAAACAGGGTCATTTTATGTTTATCCCCAGGGCTACCCATGGTTTCACTACCTGCTTGCCCCAAATCGCTACTTTTAGCGGAGTCGTTCATCGTTCATCCTCTAGTCTGTGGCGTGAAAAAATACTAAACAGCGACCAGATGGTCTTTGATGATAAAAATGACGACCAATGCCAGCACATATTTAGTGGTTCCCACAATCAAGCCGAGTTTAAGGGGCGCTCCCCCAGCCTTAGCCAACTCTCTGAGGGAAATGTAACCACCCAACCCAACTAGACCAAAACCGAATACCCATTGCATCCAATCCCGCAACATAACAATTGTCTTGGAAGCCGGTGGTCCACCCTTAAGACCAACATCGCCAAACGCTCCTAGGCTAGTAAGCAGTACCATGCCGATAAAGCCCAATACGAATAGGGGAAACTTTTCAATTAAAAGGGCACCCAGCCCCTTACGCTCGGCTTCGTCTTCTCCGACCTTACCAGACCAATACCACACCGTCACCGCGAATACGGCAAAGGGAATGGAGATAACTCGCATGATGTTCCAGATTTCGGCCACAGCCACAGCACTGCCCGGCTCTACTTTAGGATTAAACGCCAATGCGGTAGCGAGCACTTGCCCAGAGTTAAGAATACCTGTCCCCACCCAAGCACCGTACTGCAAATCAGTAAGGCCAAGGGCATGACCAATGAAGGGAGAAATAAACATGGTGGCGATACCAAAACCAAGGATGGTGGCAATGGCGTAGGCCACATCAGATCCCTTCGCTTCCACGGCTGGAGCGGTAGCTACAGCAGCACTGACACCACACACCGAGAGTGCGTTGGCTAACACCCCGGTCATGGAGCGGTCCAGTCCAAAGAATTTACCGAGCCAGAGCACCATAATGATAGTGAGAATAACGAATCCGCCAATGAGGAAAACCGCCGTAGCCCCCAGGGTGATAATAGCCTGCACCGTGTAGAGGGAACCCAGCAAAATGATGCCGGTTTTGATCAGTAGCCGGGAGAGCTTGAAACCATCGGCAAATAGCTCCGGCATTTCAGAGCGAAATAACAAAGGGAAGAGTAGGTTGCGATAAAACATCCCGGCTATGATGCCAAGCAAGATGTAGTTAAGGTGAGTAACCTTAATTAGCCAACCTTTCTGTCCCATTACCACCGCATCCCTCATCCAGGGCTCGCCCCAAGTGCGAATGGCGTACATGGTTACCACAATGAGAATAAGCCCTGTCTCTTATACACATCTCCGAGCCCACGAGACCAGA
>CAWUNB010000038.1:0-11506 GCA_963923745.1 uncultured Thiotrichales bacterium | reverse complement strand
GATCCTCTCTGGTCTCGTGGGCTCGGAGATGTGTATAAGAGACAGATGAAGCACTCCACCGAGCCCTTCTCTCTGGATTGCTCTCCCGTATCGGACTACTCCACGACAAGGAGAAAAAAATCTACCAAGGAGCCCGGGGTACCCAGTTCGCCATCTTCCCTGGCTCTGGGTTGTTCGGTAAAGGCCCCCGCTGGTTGGTGGCTTCGGAAGTGATGGAAACCACTCGCGTTTATGCCCGGGGTGTTGCTCGTATTGAGCCAGAATGGTTAGAAGCGTTGGCACTCCATCTAGTGCGCCGTAGTTATAGTGATCCCCATTGGGAGAAACGACAGGGACGGGTGGTAGCCCTGGAGCAAGTGACCCTCTACGGGCTACCTATCGTTACCCGGCGGCGGGTGGATTACGGTCCCATTGATCCCGTTCTTTCCCGGGAGCTTTTTATCCGTGCGGCCCTAGTACAGGGGGACTACGCCACCACTGCGGTGTTTTTTCGCCATAACCAGGCGCTAACTGCCGCACTAGAAGAACTGGAACACAAGTCTCGGCGCCGGGATGTGTTGGTGGATGAGGAAACGGTTTACGCCTTTTACAACGAACGGTTGCCTCCCACAGTATGGGATCATCGCAGCCTTGAAGGATGGCGGCGGGAGGTAGAACGACAAACACCCCAGTTGCTCCACCTGGATCGGGAAACCTTGATGCGCCAGGACGGTGCTGGGATTACGCCAGACCGTTTCCCGGATCACTGGACAGTGGACGGCCAGGATCTGCCCTTGAGTTACCGCTTTGAACCAGGCCATCCCGAAGATGGGGTAACGGTGGAATTACCGCTAAAAATGTTGCCTCGCTTGGAGTCTTGGCGGGGAGATTGGTTGGTTCCCGGATTACTGCTGGAGAAATTAACCTTATTGATCAAAGCCCTACCTAAATCGCTGCGGGTTAACTTTATTCCTGCACCGGATTATGGCCGAGCCGCCAATGAAGCCTTCGCCGACCCCGCATTGACCACTGGTCCCCTACCCCAGGCGCTGTCCCACTTTCTACAACGCTTAAGTGGGGTAGCCGTTCCTCTCACGGCTTGGCGTCAAGACGAATTACCTGATCATTTACGGATGAATTACCGGATACGGGGAGAAGGAGGAGACGTGTTATCTCAGGGGCGGGTTCTGGCGGATCTGCGGGATGAACTCAGTGGCTTGGCTCAGCAAACATTCCAAAGCTTATCTCGTAACCACCATGAACGGGAAAATGTAACAAACTGGGATTTCGGAACGTTGGCAGCCCAAGTAGAGCTTAAGAGTGGTGGAGTGAGTGTCTATGCCTACCCGGCTTTAGCAGATGAAGAAGGACGTTGCGGACTACGGCTATTTGATTCCCGGGATAAGGCCGATCGTTCCCATCGTCAAGGATTACGCCGACTCTTTGCCCTCCAAGTAACAAATACCATGGGTTCCCTGGAAAAAAGCATTGCCATTAGCCGGGAAACTGGATTGGCGTATATCCGTCACGGTGGCACCGCTGCCCTACGGCGGGAAATCATGGATGCCACCCTGGAAACCGCTTTTCTTAGAGAAGGAACGGATTTTCATGATCCGGCGACTTTCCAAGCTCGGCTCACTGCTGGTCGCCCCCACCTCGGGGGAATTGCTCGGGAACTGGCCCAATTAGCTTGGCAAATTCTTGGAGAGTACCACCGGCTCACTCTGGTATTGGGGCGGGATAGCCTAACCCGCCGAGAAGCTTATCAAGATATGCAAAGTCAATTAATTAACTTGGTCTACCCTGGTTTCTTACTGGCTACGCCTCTCGAGCGATTACGTCATTACCCCCGTTATCTAAAAGCCATGGTATTGCGCTTGGAAAAAATGGATGGTCAATTACTGCGGGATAAAGAACGATTAGCAGAAATAGCGCCCTGGTGGCAACGGTGCCAGGATCAATTAATTAAGCAGCAAGAAATAGCTACCGCAAATTCAGCATTGCTGGAATGGCGCTGGCTATTAGAGGAATGGCGAGTATCATTATTCGCTCAAGAATTGAAAACAGCCGTCCCTGTTTCTGGTCAGCGGGTGGCAAAGGCGTGGGGACAATTGGAATTAGCGTAAATTAAAATTACTGTCATAGTAAAATTTTTAAAACTTTGCGCTAATACTTTTAATTTTTCTTTGGTTAGGTATATCCTTAATCTGATCGATTCTTCCCTAGGGACTAGCCATGCACACTTCTGAGGCGGCGCTTTCCTCAATCCCCCTGTTCCGTTGGATATGGCGGTCCTATCTACGCACTGCTTTGGTGCCATTATTACTGGTGGAGTTGTCGTTCTTAGTTGCTTACTTCGTCTCTAACATTATCGTGCGGGAGCGCAATATCGAGGTTATTCGCCACACGGCGGACGATGAGCTAGTGCGTATTGCCCAGCAAGAATCCCTGGCTATCCACAACCTGTTATCCGGTGTAACTCAAGCCACCGATGTCTACCGTCGCCAAACCGCCCGGGCTTTAGCTACGCCAGCCACACCGGCAGCCGCCGCGAAAGAGAAGCAGCGCAACACCCTGAATCCTGAGGGGGTGTACTACACCATCCAGGACGATGGTGGATCGGCAGTGTTCTACAGTGGAGTAAAACCCATTGGTCCCAAGGAAAAAGACAAGGTAGCCCGGTCCGCAGCATTAGACTCGTTGATGCGGGACATCAAAGAGACGAATCCCCTAGTAGTGCAAATCTATTTTAATACTTTTGACTCGCTAAATCGCATTTATCCCTATTTCGAGGTGTTGTCCCAATATGCACCAAAAATGGACATCCCCAGCTATAACTTCTACTACGAAGCGGATTTGGCCCATAACCCTAGTCGGCGGGTAGTGTGGACCGATGCCTACGTGGATCCCGCTGGTCAAGGGTGGATGGCGTCCGCTATCGCTCCGGTATACGAAGGGGATCGGTTAGAAGCTGTGGTGGGATTGGATGTAACGGTGGAAACCATCACCCGTAAAGTGCTGGACTTAAATATTCCCTGGGAAGGATACGGATTATTGGTGGGTAAAGATGGTGTAATCCTTGCCCTCCCCTCCAGGGGAGAACGGGACTGGGGTCTTAATGAACTGACCAATCATGCTTACACGGATTACATTCGGGAAAACGTTTTTAAACCTGATCAATTCAACCTCTATAAGCGCCCTGAAGTAGCTGGATTGGCTAAGGAAGTGGCGGAGCGTGCCAGTGGTCTGCTGCCAGTAACCTTAGGGGGGCGCACCATGCTGGCCTCTTGGGACACCATTCCTGACACCGGTTGGCGGCTACTCGTGATGGCCCCCGAAATGAATATCTACGCCTCTGCCAATGGCTTGGCCCATTGGTTAAGCCAGATTGGGGTGGGGATGGTTGCTTTATTGCTGTCCTTCTATTTGGTGTTCTTTGCTGTGTTATATCGCCGAGCAAGAGCCATGAGCCGTTCTATTTCTCAGCCACTGGTGGAAATGGATGCCATGGTGCAGCGTATTGGTCAAGGTGAATACCGGCAATCAGTACCCCACTACGGTATCCAAGAGTTGCAGACCACTGCCAGTGAACTAGTCCACATGGGACAAACCCTAGGAGAGAGCAGTGAAAACCTGCGGCGGGCCATGGCGGAATTGGCCCAGGCACGGGATCAAGCCATGGAGTCTTTGCGTCTTAAGTCTGAATTCCTCTCCATCGTTAGTCACGAATTGCGGACCCCCATGAACGGCATCATGGGAATGAATGAGCTGTTAATGGCCACCCCCTTGACCCAAGAGCAACGGGATTATTCCCAGTTAGTCCAGGATTCAGCTCAACAGCTGTTACACATTATTAACGATATTCTCGACTTGTCCCGCATGGAACAGGGGCGGTTGCACCTAGAAAATCGTATTTTCCCAGTGCGCTTAACCATCCAGGCCGTGGTCGCCGTTATGGCCCCCCGGGCGGCGGACAAACAGTTAGCCCTGTCCATACAAATTGATCCGGCGATTCCAGAAGAAGCGAAGGGCGATCCCGATCGGCTGGGACAGGTCCTGCTCAACCTACTCAGTAACGGTGTCAAATTTACCGACCACGGCAGCGTCACTCTAGCAGTGACGGTGGAAGAACAAACGCAAGCGGGAGTGCAAGTACGATTTGCCATTACTGATACCGGTATCGGGATAGAGGAAACCGCCCGCAAGCGTTTATTTCAACCTTTTGTTCAGGCTGATGGCTCCTATACTCGTCGCCACGGAGGTACGGGATTGGGGTTGGCTATTGCCAAACAGGTGGTGGAATTGATGGGTGGGCAAATTGGCTTGGAGAGCAAGGCTGGTCAAGGATCCACTTTCTGGTTCTCCGTTCCCCTGGAGCGGATGGAGTCCTCAGTAACTTCAGTATCCCGCCAACCCTCAGCACCAATTGCTCCCCCGGTAACCGCGTTGTTAGTGGAAGACAATCTGTTTAATCAAAAAGTAGTGATGACTCAACTGACTAAATTGGGTTACCGGTATCGAGTAGCAGTCAATGGCCAAGAGGGACTGACTTTGGCAATAACTCACCCGTTTGATGTCATCCTGATGGATTGCCAAATGCCGGTGATGGATGGATTAGAGGCTTCCCGTGCTATCCGTGTTCACGAAGAGGCTAACGCTCTTCCCCGCGTGCCTATCATCGCCCTTACCGCCAATGCCATGGAGGCAGATCGGGAGCGTTGTTTGGCCGCAGGGATGGATGATTACTTGGCCAAACCGGTGAAGTTAGATGCCCTACGAGGGGTCCTGGAATGGTGGGTGGGGCCTTTGATTGACCCCAACACACCTCCGGAAAATAGCCGAGGGCCAGGGTAAATGGCGCGATTACCGGGAGAGACCCCCCTAGCCACCGTCCTCAGTCTGACCCATGATGGTCAAGGAGTGGCTAATGTAGCTGGGCGTCGTACCTTGATAGCCGGTGCCTTACCAGGAGAAATAGTGATATTTCGCTACCTGCGTCGTCACCGTCAGGGAGATGAAGGGGTAGCTATTGAAATTGTGGAGAGCTCTCCGGATCGAGTGGAGCCCCGTTGTCCCTATACCGAGCGATGCGGTGGCTGTCGGCTGCAACATCTGGCCCATGATGCCCAACTGCGCCACCATCAAGCTTACCTGGCAAGTTGTCTCGACCCGGGTCCCCACCGTTGGCTAGCTCCTTTGACTCGCCCCCCCTGGGGTTACCGTCGCAAAGCCCGTCTTGGAGTGAAATACGTAACCAAGCGGGATGTTCTGCTGGTGGGCTTCCGGGAACGGGCCAGCCCCTATGTCACCGAGATTGACCATTGCCCAGTACTCCATCCCTCGATAGGCGAACGTATTTTGGTCCTGCGCCAAGTACTGAGTCAGTTATCCATTCGGGACAAAATTCCCCAGGTCGAAATCGCAGCAGGAGACGTGCAAACCCGATTGGTAATTCGCAATATGGCGGAGCCCAATAGCGAAGATATCGATCATCTTAGGGGATTTGCCCGAGACCATGGCCTCACCGTGGCGTTGCAACCAGGAGGGCTGGATACCATCGCTCCCCTGGAACCTGCTGATCCACCGCCGCTACGCTACGAATTACCAGATTACCGAGTAGCCATCACCTTTCGTCCTACCGATTTCACTCAAGTTAACGGTGATATTAACCGAGCCATGGTGAACCAGGCACTGGCCCTACTAGAACCCCAAACAGGGGGAGCCGTGCTGGATTTGTACTGTGGCTTGGGAAACTTCACCCTACCCCTGGCACGCCGAGGCGGAGTGGTAACGGGTATCGAGGGGGAAGCCGGACTGGTAGCCCGCGCTCGAGACAATGCACAAGCCAACGGACTAACGGCTGAATTTATCTCTCAAGATCTCAGCCGTGGGCTACCAGCGGATCTACCGGGTACATTCCCCTTAGCCCTGTTAGATCCTCCCCGTAGTGGTGCCCTGGAGGTGCTCACGGGGTTGGTAGCGAAGGGAGTGCAGCGGTTGGTGTACGTTTCCTGTAATCCAGCTACCTTAGGACGGGACGTAGCGGCGCTAAAACACCATGGCTACCAACTTTGTGCTGCTGGAATTGTGGATATGTTCCCCCACACGGGCCATGTGGAGTCCATGGCGCTGCTTGAACGGAGTTAGACAGAGCCACCCACCCCTGATGAGCGATATTAGCTATCCCTGTCGGCTAGGGAACGGAGCGGCGGACCCCGACCAGGCGAAGCCAGCCGTCCCGTTGTCCCGGTTCTGGTTCCAACGCTAACCATGGACGGTAGGCAGCCGCCACCATTTCTCCCTGGCTTTCCAGAATGCCAGACAACACCACTCGCCCCCCAGGGCGGACCAAGGCGACCAGGCGGGGAGCCAATTCCACTAAAGGCCGAGCCAGGATGTTAGCCAGTAACAAATCCGTCGTGATCAAGGGCACACACTGGGGAACGCTCACCAGCAGGGGTAGCCCTTCCCAGCCTTCGCCGGCTTCTACTAATTCCGCTATCCCAGGACCTGCCGGCCAATGATGAGCAATAAGATCGTTTTTGCGGGCATTGTCCAAAGTGGCCCACAGCGCTTGGGGATCGTTATCTACCGCCCAAGCCTGACTTGCTCCAAGCCGCAGGGCAGCAAGGGCCAGGATCCCAGAGCCACAGCCGTAATCTACTAAGGTTGTTCCTGGAGTGAGCTCACTATCTAGCCATTCCAAACACAAAGCCGTAGTAGGGTGAGTTCCAGTACCAAAGGCCAGCCCAGGGTCTAGCCAAAGATTGACGGCTTCTGGATCAGGAGAAGGCTGGCCGGTGGGACAGACCCACAAGCGTCGCCCAAAGGCCATAGGATGAAAATCCTCTAACCACACCCGTTCCCAATCCCGGTCCTGAAGCACTTCGGTACGCCAAGCCAAGGGTTCCCCCAGCTCGGCGGCGATGCGAGCAACGGCGGCCTCCAGATCGGCCCGTTCCTCGAACAAACCGGTAATCCGGGTTGCTGACCACAGGGGAGTCGCTCCCAGCGGCGGTTCGTAGAGGGGTTCATCGGCAGCATCGGCCAAAGAAACGGCTAACGCCCCGGCTTCCTCCAGTAAGGTTTCTACCTGGGGAGCTTGCTGGGGGCTGGTATCAAGGGTGAGCTGTAGCCAGGCCAACGGAGGTTACCTTTGCAGGAGAAATTACAGACGGGTGTGGGTGCCGTCGCAGAAAGGCGCATCAGCACTCTGACCACAGCCACACAACCAAACCTGGCGGGGTTCAGTAAGGGTAAATTTTTTCGGTATCATCCCCGATCCCTTGTGGGCACCATCACATAACGTGGGGGTTTGGGAATGGCCGCAGGAACACCACCAGTGGTCACCGGCTTCCAGATCCATGGGGTAAGGTTTCTTTTCAGCTTCAGGCATTGTTGCACTCCAGGATAAACAAGCGAAAGACCGGCCCGGAGGGCCGGCCAGTAAAAGAATCAAGGCTACTTCAGGGCCGCCAGAGCAGCTTGATAATCAGGCTCTTGGACAATTTCTGGTACCAGTTCGGTATAGACCACTCGATCTTGGGCATCCAATACTACGACTGCCCGGGCAGTTAGACCGGCCAAGGGGCCATCTACAATGAGCACCCCGTAATCTTTAGCGAACTCCCGATCCCGCATCATGGACAGAGTGACTACATTATCCGTGCCCTCAGCAGAGCAGAAACGGCCAGCGGCAAAAGGCAAGTCAGCGGAGACCACCAAAATCACTGTGTCCGGATTTGCTTTGGCGTGATCGTTGAAATACTTGGTGGATTTGGCGCAAACGCCAGTGTCCAGGCTGGGCACGATGTTGAGCAGTTTCTTTTTGCCAGCGAAGTCACCCAGGCCCACATTGGCTAGGTCGGTCTTAACCAGAGAAAACGCCGGGGCCTGTTGGCCGATCCCAGGCAGGTTGCCATTGGTGTTGATGGGATTGCCTTGCAGGGTCACAGTTGCCATACACACACTCCTCGACAGGGTTAATAGGGTTGGGGTTTGGCTCCCCCGAGTGGGTCAGTTCTTGAGTTAAAACTCTTGCTAACCCTATGGTTATGTTAAATTTTCGGACGGATTGGGCAATTATAGCCCAGCCGCTTGGACAGGATACGCTGCAAATGACTGGTGTAGCGTTCGATGTCTTCGTCGGTACGTTGCTCGGTGGCGCAAACCAGAAGAGCATTACCCAATTCCGGGTAATCCTGGGATAAATCGTAACCGGCTACCAGATTTTGCGCGGCCAACGCCCGTACCACCTCCCCCACTGGGGGTTCAAAGCGGATCACTGCCTCGTGGAAATAGGGGTGGGAGAATACTTGCTCCACGCCCTCAATAGTCGTCAGTTGCTCCACTAACTTTCGAGTCTGACCATGACAAGCTTGGGCAACCCGAGCCAGTCCCTGGGGACCCATGAGGGCGAGGTAGATCGTAGCTGCCCCCATAACCAAACCTTGGTTAGTACAAATATTAGACGTGGCCTTAGAACGACGAATGTGTTGTTCCCGCGCTTGGAGAGTAAGCGTGAAACCAGGGCGACCTTCCTGATCCACGGTACGGCCAACAATCCGTCCCGGCATTTGCCGTACCAATTCCTTACGGCAAGTCATGAAGCCAAAGTAGGGTCCTCCAGAGGACAGGGGTACCCCCAAAGGCTGGCCGTCGCCGCAAGTAATGTCTACCCCACCAGCCTTACCCCATTCCCCTGGGGGACGCAGGTAGCCCAGGGTCATGGGATTCACCAAGGCAACGGCTAATCCACCCTGTCGATGGGCCCAATCGGTGAGAGCATCGACATCTTCCAGCACGCCAAAGAAGTTGGGCTGGGGAATAACCAGGGCAGCAAAATCACCCGGATCCTCGGGCAAACTGGCGGGATCTAAACGGCCCTGAACTGAATCGTAGGGTACATCCACCAAAGTGATGCCTTGTCCCCCAACGATAGTAGCTACCACTTGGCGGTAACGGGGATGAACGGTGCGGGGCATCAAAATCCGCCGAGAATGGCTTTTACGGTTGGCCCGTACCGCCATCAGTACCGCTTCTGCTAAAGCGGAAGCGCCATCATACAGGGAGGCATTGGCCACTTCCTGGCCAGTCAAGCCCGTCATCATTGACTGGTATTCGTAGATGAGCTGCAGCGTACCCTGGCTAGCTTCTGCCTGATAAGGCGTGTAGGCGCTGTAAAACTCTCCTCGCCCGAGGATCTGCCAGATGGCTGCTGGGATATGGTGGTCGTAGGCTCCAGCACCGGCAAAACACAGGGGAGTTCCATCAGCGCCTGCTCGCTCCTGCATCAACCGGGTTACGGCCATCTCCGATAGGCCAGAAGGCACCCCTGCTAGATCAGTTGCTAGTAATTCAGGGGGGATTTCGTCGAATAAATCTGCCAGTTGGGTAACGCCAACGGCGGCCAGCATGGCCTGCTGATCATCCGAGGTATGGGGAATAAAGGGCATCGCAAGGTCCCGAAAAAGGGAATTAGTGTTCTTCTTCCGCCACCAATACCCCATACGCGGTGGCATCGAGTAGCCCATCCAGGGCGCTAGTATTGGCTAGCTGCAACCGCATCATCCAACCTGCCCCGTAGGGATCTTGATTGATTTGTTCAGGAGCGGAGGACAACGTGTCGTTAATGGCCACTACGGTACCCGCGACTGGCGCATAGACATCGGAGGCCGCTTTAACCGATTCCACCACGCCGCACTCTTGGCCGGCTGCCAGCACTTTCCCCACTTCGGGGAGCTCCACAAACACCATATCCCCCAATAATTCTTGGGCATGTTGGGTGATACCCACCGTGCAAGTGCCGTCCCCTTCCGGGCGCACCCATTCATGGGTCTTGGTATAGAGGTAATCGCTTTCGCTCATAGCGGCCACTCCTGAGAACAGGCAAGTTATGGGTTATAGGGTTAAACGAGGCTTACCAAATCGGACGAAGGGAGGCTTTACAACCCGAGCAGGTAACCAGCGGCCCCGCACCGCTACCTCGCACCGATCAGTAGTGCTGGCGGGAACTCGGGCCAGGGCAATAGAGCGATTGAGCGTGGGAGAAAAGCCACCACTGGTAACAATACCTAGGTCGCCATCGGGAATACGCAGCTCCTGACCATGACGCATTACCCCCCGATCCTCCAACACCAACCCCACCAGTTTACGGGATATCCCTGCTTCATATTGGGCTTCGAGGGCCGCCCGGCCAATAAAGTCCCGCCCAGGGCTGAAAATTACCGTCCAGGTCAGTCCCGATTCCAGGGGAGTAGTAGATTCGTCCATATCCGATCCGTACAGATTCATCCCCGCTTCCAATCGCAGCGTATCCCGTGAGCCTAAGCCACAGGGGGACACGCCTACAGCGACTAAGGCCTGCCAAAAATCAGCCGCTTCCCGGTGAGGCAGCATTACCTCAAAACCGTCTTCTCCGGTATAGCCTGTGCGGGCTACAAACCAATCACTCTGGGGAAGTAACCCTTGAAAAGCGTCTAATACGGCTGCTTGACTCGCCAAATCAGCTCTTAGTACTGCAAGGGTACGCTCCCGGGCACCTGGTCCCTGAACAGCGACCATGGATAAGTCTGCTCGTTCTTCTACAGTGACGGCAAACTGCTCTGCTACCTGACGGATCCAGGCTAAATCAGATTGCCGCATGGCGGCATTTACAACAACTCGAAACCAGTCTTCCCGTAGGAAATAAATGATCAAATCATCCAATACCCCACCCTGCTCGTTGAGCATACAGCTATACAGCGCTTTGCCGGGCAGAATGAGTCGGCTGGGGTCGTTGGCCAATAGGTAAGCCAGGAAAGCACGGGTGCGGGGACCGTGTAAATCCACCACAGCCATGTGGGAGACATCAAACATCCCAGCTTCACGACGTACCCGGTGATGTTCTTCGATCTGGGAACCGTAGTGGAGAGGCATATCCCAACCAGCAAAGTCCACCATCTTCGCCCCAGCAACTACGTGTTGGTCATATAACACCGTGCGGTTGGCCATGCTTGATCTCCAGTAGATAGCCCTTCTGAGGGCGGCAGACTTTGACATCCTCCCCACCCTAAAGGAAGGGGATTCCTACTGCGCCCAAGCGACAAGAGCCTGAGTCACTTCGGTGGGTTCCTGCTGCTGACGGTATTACCGCACCGTTCACTTCACAGGCTAACCGGGCGTGTCCCGCCCTTTTTTGATTTGCCGTCATTGGGCAGCCGATAGCATACCCTGTTAGCAAAAATACCTTGATTTAACGGAAACATCCTAATATCGCGAATCTAAAAAGACAATTATTCTAAAAACCGCACTGTCCATCCCCGCCCTGAACGGCGGGGTTTTCCGCGCATCCCGATAAACGGTGGTTAGGGGGAAGACCAGTCGAATTGGCTTGTTGCCCGCTCAATTCCTTCCGCTGCCACTTGCCCCAATAACTGAATTTCTTCTTCTGTTATCACGTAGGGGGGCATGAAATAGATCACATTCCCTAAGGGGCGTAATCTGTCTCTTATACACATCTCCGAGCCCACGAGACCAGAGAGGATCT
>CAWUNB010000037.1:0-11533 GCA_963923745.1 uncultured Thiotrichales bacterium | reverse complement strand
AGAAAAGCCCACCGCTGCCATCATCGCTGAGGGTGGCGGTGCCGGTGGCACTCATCACCCCCCCGTTGCGGTAACTAGCCGTTAAGGTAAATGTTTCATCACCCTCGTAGGCTTGATCCGGGGTAATAGCAACCCGGACCAACACCGGCACCGTCGTCTCTGCGCTATCGCTAGCAGGAATAAGGGCCGTGCCCGCAGCGTAGGGTCGCCATTGCTGATGAATCGGATCGAAATACTCCAGCAAGCTAACCGTGTCGGTGCCCACGGTAGCCGTCCCCGATCCTAAACTCAGTTCTAGGGGTTCTCCCCGGACAGCGGTCACGGTGAAGACGGCGTAGGGCGAGGCTTCATTCACCCGCAGGGAGGTCACCGCCAGGGTGCGGTCGTCATTGGGCGCAACATCTGTCAACTGGCTGGGAAGGTAGAAACTCGTGGCCGGATCCAGCGTTATTCCAGACGGGGTTTCCGTCGGTCCAAAAATAGCCCCGGTGCCGTTATCCCAAATCGTGCCGGTGCCGGTAGCCGAGCTTCCGCCGGTATTCGTCGCAGTTAAAGTGAAGGATTCATGGCCTTCGTAAACGCCGTCATTGGTCAGGGCTAAGCGCACCAACAAATTGTGCTCGGCCCCGACATGCTCATTGGGTAGGGTTGGAATCGTTACATAACTGTCGGGAACGTAAGTCTGCCAGGCATTACCGTCCCAATACTGGAGAGTGGTGGGCGCGGCGGTATCGGTGCCGAGGAGCGCCGAACCGCTGGCGAGATCTAATTTAACCTGTTGGCCCACTCGGCCCGTTACGGCCATAACAAGATAGGGGGATCCCTCATTGACCGTAACATCCGTCACCGCCAACGGGCGATCATCGTCCAACGGTTTGGCCACACTCGGATCGAGAGTTGTTAAGGGATTATCAGGCTGACCGGTGGTATTGGCGGCACCAAACACCGACCCCGTGCCGTCATCCACCAGCGTGGCGTAACCGGTAAATGGATGATTCGTCTGGGGCTGGGCGGCCAGCAATAAATGTTGTTCCGCTGCATAGTTACCGGTGTATTCCACCGTGAGGGCTAGACGCTCATCGCCCTCTAATGCGGTTTGGTTGGCCAATTTTACCCGCACCAGTAATTGGCCGGCGCTGTCTAACACGGCATTGCTGGTCTGGGTGGAATGAATGGAACCGGGATAGGTCGCGGTGGGGTCGTAGTCCAGCCATTGGCCGTTCTGGTACACCTGTAATTGGCCAGCGCCGCTACCGTCGGCGTAATCCACCCCCCGGGTGGCGTCTCCTGGACCGGTTCCCGCCGGCAAACTTAAGCGCAGTTGGGCGGTCGGTACCCCCGTAACGGTGAAAACCGCCCACGGCGAGCCCTCATTAATACGCAGATCGTCAACGTAAGCCGGTTCGTAGGGCCGGTCATCGTCGAAGGCACTCGGCAAGCTGGGATCGCTGCCTAGCGTATTAGGAAGGCCGCTGGTATTGGCGGCACCGAACAGCGCCCCACTCCCGTCATCCACAATGGTGCCGGTTGCGAGATCCGATTTACCGGTGAGGGTGGTCGCCCGCAGGGTAAAAGACTCGGACATTTCATAGGGAGCGTCCTGTTTGACGGCCAGGCGCACCACAACGGATTGGGGATCGCCCGGCAGGGTTTCGCCCAGCTGGGGCACTAGGATGTAGCTCCCGGCAGAGTAGGGTAGCCATTGGCTCCCGCTCCAGTATTCCAACTGATTGGAAGCATCGCTGCCGGAAGCGTTTAGGTCTCCCAGGGTCGCCGTAACTCCCGCCACATCCAGCAGCAGTTGTTGCCCGGCAAAGCTATTAAGGGTGAATTGGATATAGGGCGAGCCTTCGTTGACCGTGACATCGGCTACGGACACCCCCCGATCATCATCTTTGAGTGCTAAATCGTCGTACTGGGGAGTATTGGTATCTGTGACCCCCAGATTGGCTTCATTGGCCGGTGTCAGGGGATTGTCAGCACGGGTTAAGAAAAGGATTCCGCTCCCATCGTCCACCAGGGTTGCGGTACCGCTACCGTGGCCTCCCACGGTGACGCCGTCTTGGGTGCCATTGCTGTGATAAGTCGCGGTTAGGTTAAAGGTCTCTGGACCTTCAAACGGGTCATCGTTACTTAAAGCGACCCGCACTAATAACCGCCCATCCGCTGCAATCTGGGCATTGGGTTGGTCGGGGTGGTAACTGAGCCAACTTGAACGGGCGGTATCAAAAAATTCCAAAGTGGCACCGTGATCGTCTGCCTCGGCGCTACCGTCACTGAGGGTCAAAGTCAGGCCCGCCCCCGGTACCCCGGAAACGGTAAATACGGCGTAGGGGGAAGCTTCGTTGACGGTAAAGCTGTTCACGGCGGGATTGGTGCCCCGATTGTCATCGGTTACGGTGCCCCGGCCTTGGGCGACCAAGCCGGTGGCGCTGGTGGCGATCAAATCCAACGTTTCCGGGCCTTCAAAAACCCCGTCGTTCACCGCCTGCACCCGCACTAACAGGCTACCGCTGCTGAGAACGGCACTGGCTGGGGTATAGGCTAACCACTGGCTCCCGTCGAAATACTCCAATTGGCTGGTGGCGCTGGCGTCGACCAAATCCCTCAGGGGATCGAGGTGGCCATTACCCACGCCGGTGGGGGCGAGCGCCAGGGTAATGAGATCGCCGGGACGGGTGGTAACGGTGTAGACCAAGTAGGGAGCGGTTTCGCTGACGCTCTGCCCGTGGACGCTGAGGGGAGGGACATCACCGATGACTGCTCCGGCCGGATCCGCGCCATCGAAGATATAACCGGTTCCGGCAAAGGCACCACCACCGGCATTAGTGGCCACTAATTGGATGGATTCCGCCGGTTCCGCCGTTGCGTCGGACTTGACCGAGATGCGGACAGTTAGTTGACCATCCGGTCCACCGGCGATGGTCGGCAAGATGGGAGGATGGCTGGCGTCGTAATTGACCCAGCTTTGGCGAGAGAGATCCCAATACTGCAACGGTTCATCGCCACGGCCACTCCCGGTATCCACCCCAACCGTGCCGGTTGCTGATAGCAACGCCAATTCAACCGATTGGCCAGCGGTACCGGCCACGGTAAAGGTGAGATAACCGGAGGTCTCATTCACCCGGCTACCGGTCACCACCAGGGGATGATCTTCGGCGTCCACGATGGTTCCGGTGCCGACTCGGCCTGGGTTACCGCCGGCGTTTAGGGCCGCCAGCGTGAAGGATTCCGAGACTTCGTAGGACGTGTCTTGATGAACCGCTAACCGCACCTGAAGAGTGGTGGGTTCTCCGGGTGTGGCGTTGTCGTTGTGGGGCAACGTGAGGAAACTGGCCGGGGTATAGGGTTGCCAGGTGGAACCGTCAAAATACTCCAATTGGGTGCCGGTATCCTGACCGAGGACGGCGGTACCCGAGGTTAATTGCAAGGTGAAGGGCTGATTTTCGTAACCGCTGACGGTAAAGACCAGGTAGGACGAGTCTTCGCTAACCGTGACGTCATTCACATTCAGCAGGCGGTCGTCGTCTTTTACCGTCTGGGTATCGAGAGCAGGGGTGCCCTCACTACTGACTCCAGCAATTCCTTCATTGAGGGGAGTGGCCGGATCGTCAGCCCGGGTGGCAAAAATCGTCCCGGTCCCATCGTCCACGATAGTGGCGGTTCCGGCGGCTTCTCCGCCCCCGGTGTTGTGGGCGGTGAGGGTGAAGGTTTCTGGACCGTCGAGGGCAGCGTCTTGATGAAGGGCAACCCGCACCAGCAGGGAAGCCGTTTCATTGGGCGTGGCGTTGTTGGGCAACTTCACGAAATAGCCGGGGGTATAGGGCGTCCAAGCGTGGCCGTCCCAGTATTCCAGGCTAGTGGCGGTATCCGTACCCACCCGAGCGGAACCGGAAGCTAAGGTTAATTGGGTGTATTGCCCCTCTCGACCGGTCACCGTGAACACGGCAAATGGCGATCCTTCGTTGACGGTCAGATCATTAACGGCAAGGGGACGATCATCATCCGCCAAGGGCTGACTAGACCGATCAACCACAGCGGCGCTGGCCGGAGTCGCGGTAACGGGCATAGCTGGGTTGCTACCACTAGCCGGAGTGACGGCATCGGTGAACAAAAGTCCCGTTGCGTCGTCCACGAGGGTGGCGTTGTTGTGATCGGTCCCACCGGCTCTGGGCAGAATGGCTGGCGTGCCGGTGTACTGGCCCGTGTAGGTCGCGGTCAACTGCACCGTCTCTGGACCTTCCAGAGCAACTTGATTCGCCAAGGGCAGACGTACCAGCAAATGACCCGCTGGAGACACAAACGGCGGAGTCTCTTCGTGGTAAGCCACCCAGCCGCCGACGCCACTATTGGCGGTGGCATCGAACACTTCCAGGCTAGGGACGAAATCGTCGGCCTGGGCGCTCCCAGCCGTCGCCGCGAGGGTGATCGCCGCCCCCGGTACCCCCCATAGCGTGAACACGGCGTAGGGAGAACCTTCGTTAACCGTTACCGGATCGACCACGGGGCGATCACCGATGTCGTTATCCAACACGGCGGGAGTGCCGTGGGTGCCGGGTGTATCGGGAAGGCCGGTGGTGTTATCCGCGCCGTATACCGCGCCGGTACCGTTATCCCAAATGGTTAGGGTGCCGGTTTCGACTTCGCCGAAGGAGGAAGTCGCAGAGAGGGTTAGTTGTTCTGAGATTTCGTAGGACGTGTCTTGATTGATCTTGACCCGTACTAGGAGCTGGCTTGGTTCGTAGTGGGTGGCATCGCCATCGGCGGGAATGGTGACTGGAGCGCCGGTATAAGTAACCCAGCTGCTACCGTTAAAATATTGGATTTCTCCGGTGTCTACGCCAGCGGTGCCGGTAGCGCTGGTCAAATTCAAGGCCGTCACTGTGCCGTTTTCAAATCCTTTGACGGTAAACACCGCCCACGGCGACCCTTCGTTAACCACCACGTCGTTGACACCACACACTTCGGTAGCGGTCAGGGTATCCCCCACGGAAACGGCCCGACTATCTGGGGTGTTGAGAATCCCCGATACCGTAATGTTGATGCCATCGTATGCCGGATTGGGAATGTTTGGACCGCTGCCATCAGAACGCAAATACACCCGGAAAGTTAGCGAGCTAATCCCTTGTCCGTGGACTTGAACGGTGCCACTGGCTGACCCCATGTCGGTCGCACTGGCCGCTAGGTATCCGACCGCGCCGGTCCCTGTTCCGGTATCCGAAGTATTGCGTAGCCACCAATTGCCAGTGCTGGCCTGTTCGACTGTGAATTGACCAGAGCCGCTGACTTTGGACATCCAAACATCACTAGCGGGCCCCGTAAGATTAGTGGCTCCAATTAGTTCATATTCAGAAGTCATTCCGAAATAAATATTATTAACACCCAACAATGTTCCCAGATCGCTAAATGAAATAAGAGGATTGTTCAATCCCGCGCTGGTCGTTTGGCCAGTGGTAAATTGAATAGTAAAATCGACTATCTGAAAGCGATCATTGGACGTAGCCGGTACCGTACCCATAGGCGTCGTCCAAATATTTAATTGAGTAGCATTGTATTGTTGAACATCAAATCCATTTTGGGCCGCTGGATCGCCATCATTAAGATACTGGGCTATATCAAAATTATTACCAGAAGCCACACTACCATCCCGGTTCAGCATACTGAATAGAGTCGTTTGTTTAGCTCTGGCAAGGGCTGAATCAGAATTATTTTCATAAATTGAATACGGCCCCAGATGGAAACCAAGACTTCGCTCTCTAACAAGTCCTGCATCCGCAAAGCTGGCTTGAGGCGTGGTCGTACCAGGAAGCGTACCGTATTGGGGATTACTTAATTGGTAAGTCACTTCCAGCGGGGTTGTGCCGGTATCGCTCATCATCTGCACACGCAAGGACGTCGGCGTTTTGTAGAGCAAACCATTTTGATTGACAACATAAACATCGCCCGGAATATTCGCGGCAAAAGGCGCGGATCCGTTGATGCTAACGGGAATACGTGGGGAGACATCGCCATTCACATTCGCAACGGTATAGAAAATACTGGCTATGGTGCCACCGCTGAAATCTTCATCCGGGGTAAAACTTAACATTCCCTGATCATCGACAACAAAAGTACCTCCTGGTACTCCGGCCTCACTGCCAACAATCAGTTGTTTCGATCCCGCACCGCCAATGGCACGGCTGTACAGCAGAACGCTGGTTCGATCCAAAGCAATGGTGCTGGCCTGCGTGTCATTAGCCAATAAATCCGTTGACGGTATATACCAGCAAGAGGTGGGAGCGGCATCAATAACGGTATCGTTATCTAAAGCGCGAGGTAGTGATGGATCGCTGGTGGACAGGCTATCTGGAATACCGCTGGTATTGGCCGCGCCAAATAAATCACCGGTGCCATCATCCAAAATAGTCAGGGTACCGGTTTCAATATCACCGTCTTGATAGGTGACATTAAATGTTAATTTTTCTCCTAAACCGTCAATTGTTTCTAATGTCGAATCGTTGGTAATGGCGATTCGCACTTTGAGAGCCGTGGCTTCAGCAGGATTACCATCACCATCGGAGGGAATCGTAATTGTCCCTCCGGTATAATTCACCCAACTGGTTCCATTGAAGTATTGAATAGCCCCAGTATCCACACCGATGGTGCCGGTAAGGGATTGGAGTTCCAATTTCGTAATTGGCTCGCCTTCGATGCCCTTGACTAAAAATACGCCGTAGGGACTCCCCTCGTTGACGGTAACATCATTGACTGTGCATAAATCAGTAACGGAAATAACATCATTGGCCGCTTCAGGAGCGCGAGGTGTTAAGGTGGTACTGATACAAACCACATCAGAGGGTGGCGTACTGGGATTGTACCAGGAAGATAATTCGCCACCGACGCCATCGGGATGTAAATAAATACGCAGAGTAATAGACGTGATACCGTCACCCAGCACTTCAACGGTACCAGAAGCGGCACCATTTCCAGTGGGTGACCCTAGGGTAGAGGAGGTATTGCGAATCCACCACTGACCATTACTATTTTGCAAAACATTAAAATCTTGCGAACCACTAAGCTTTTGTAAAGAAACAGCAGTATCCGCTTGATAGTCTACTAATTCATATTCTTGAGCAAAACCCAAACTATTAGTGAATCCTCCTAGACCTAACAAATGAATTAAAGGATTGCTGACTTTGCTCGAAACAGAATCACCTCCCGCTAGGGCTTGATAACTAATAGTCAAATCCGCCATCGCATAGCGTTGATCAGCGCTAATGGATTGCCCAATTAATGGACTGGTCCAAGTATTCAACCAAACACCATAATTATCCGTGACGCTAAATCCATTACCAGCTTGGGTGAAAGGTAATACTGAGGTAAATAACGAGTTTTGCTGGCTAGTATTTCCAGCGTAAGGGCCGCTGCCAAAACTAATAGAGTTCATTGGCCATTTTCCTTCATTAAAGGAAACAGCCTCTTGGCCTCGGAGAGGAGTTAAAGAAAAAGTGACTGATCGATCAGCAACCCCATTTTCATCAATTAAGGTTGCCGTTTGACTGAGTTTATCGCCGGAAAATATTGAATTACTGCGAATTTCGTAAGACGGCGTGGTGGTTAATTGGCTATTCGCACTCGCTGAACTATCTTGGCCATCTAATCGTATTTCTGCCCGATTAGATAACAGACCATTGTTATCAGCCACAGTATAATAGATAGCTGCCGCACTTCCCTCAAAAGTGGAATTAGGTTCAAAGCGCACGACGCCATTACCCGCGACCACATACACGCCTTCGGCTACCGCAAGGCGAGTGCTTCCCACACCACCGCTGGCCGTGCTGTATAACAGGACACTGGTGGGATCAATATGGCCGTTATCAATAGTGTCATTGGCTAACAAATTAGTCGGTTGCACCGACCAGCAACTGGTAAAACGGGGTGAACCATCATTGTCTAACGTTTGCGGTAATGACGGATCGCGACTGGTGGGCAGATCATCAGCAATACCCGTGGTATTGGCCGTTCCAAATACGTTCCCCGTACCGTCGTCCATAATGGTAAGGGTACCGGTTTCGCTTTCCCCGTTACCGTAGGTCACACTCAGGGTTAATTGCTCACCCACGCCATTGACCGTTTCCAGGGGGGCATCATTAACAATGGCTACCCGTACTTGCAGGGTCGTGGGTTCAAAGGCATTACCATCGCCATCGGTGGGGATGGTGATGGTTTGACCCGCTTGGTAATCCACCCAAGCCGTCCCGTTGAAATATTGCAGCGACGCACCGGTATCAATACCAACACTTCCGCTACCACTGGTGAGAACTAAACTCGTCACTTTACCGGATTCAAATCCCTTGACCTGGAAGACCGCCCAGGGCGACCCCTCATTCACCACAACGTTATTCACCCCACACACTTCCGTAGCGGAGATACCGAAGAAACCGCTGGTAGATGCGCCGATACCGATGGTGGCGCTGCGCGTCCCCACTACGGCCAGCACCGGATCCCCGTTGGCGTCAACCACGGTGTCGCCGTTGCCATCGACTTGATAACTAACGGCATTGATGCTGGCGGTAATGCTGGGAGCGCTACCAGTAAATTGGGGGGTAGGCACAAACGTAATGCTACCGGCGCTGGCAACGTAGCTGCCCACCTTGACGCTGTTGACAAAGACATCCCGGCTCGATTGTTGGCCAGGGCTGCCAGGATCCAGATCGATGGAATCTAGGTCCACATCTTGGCCGGCTGGTAGGGTGAAACTCCCAGCCCAATCAACACTTCCCATACTCCAGCAACCCGTGGGCTGAGTACCGTCGATGTCGAGGGCCGTCAAATTCGACGGTAGGGCCGAGCTACCCAAGGAATCTGGAATGCCGGTGGTATTACTGGCCGCAAACAGAGCACCGGTACCGTCATCAGCAATCTGTCCCAATCCCGTCGCCGTTTGCCCGCTGATCCGGGTTGCGCTGAGTGCAAATTTTTCCGTTCCTTCGGGAATATTGTCCTGAGTGACCGCTAAGCGCACCAGCAAAGTCGCGGCTTCCCCGGCCAGACTATTACCGTTGTCAGGGACGGTGACATAACTCCCCGCCAGGTAGGGTTGCCAGCTCGATCCGGTGAAATACTCCAAGCCACGACTGGTATCCGTGCCCACACGAGCCGTGATGTCGGAAGTGGCCAGTTTGATGCGTTGACCTTCCCGGGCCCCGTCAACTTGAAACACGATGTAGGGCGAGGCTTCGTTGACGGAAACGCTGTTGATGGTCAGGGGGCGATCATCATCCAAGGGGGTGACGGTGTCGGCGCTGGGGGTGCCATTGCTGTTGACGCCGGGAACGGCCTCATTGGTGACGGTGGTCGGATCATCTGCCCGCGTGGCAAATAGACTACCGCTGCCATCATCCACAATAGTGCCGGTACCGGTTACTCCGTTGCCCGCCACGTTACGGGCGGTGAGGGTGAAGGTTTCTGGCCCTTCGTAGGTGACATCATTGGCAACCGCGACCCGCACCAACAATTTGCCACTGCTGGGTACGGCAATCTGATTGGTGGGGAGATAGCGACGCCACTGACTTCCATCGAAATACTCTAAATCGCTACCGGTATCGCTCCCCACGGTAGCCGTACCACTGACCGGGGGAGTTAGTACGACTTGCTGACCCGCCGCACCGGTGACCGTAAAAACGGCAAAAGGTGAACCTTCGTTGACGCGGACACTGTCGATGGTCAGGGGGCGACTATCGAGCGTGTCGTTATCCAGAGTGGCCGGTGTGCCGTTATCGCCGGGATTGTCTGCTATCCCAGTGGTGTTATCCCCACCGTAGAGCTGGCCGGTGCCGTTATCCAAAATAGTAGCGGTACCGGTGGCCGTGACCCCAGCCAGATTGGTAGCCGTTAGGGTAAAGGTTTCGTCCGGCTCGTCATTAAGATCATTTTTGATGGCGACCCGCACTAACAAGCTGGCCGCCGCGCCGGTTTGCTGGATGTTATCCCCACCTAGGCCCAAACGGATCTTGCTGCCCGGGGTGTAGGCCAGCCAATCCGTGCCATTGAAATACTCCAAATCACTACCGGTATCGCTACCGACCAGAGCGCTCCCACTGACTGGGGCCGATAAAGTTAGGGTTTGCCCCTCTACTCCGGTGACGGTGAATAAAGCGTAGGGAGAGTTTTCATTGACGGTGAGGTTATTAATCGTGACCGGCAACGGCCCGCTGGTGGTGTCATCGTCTAAACCGAGATGGGGATAGCGAGTCTCTAGGGTTTCAGGATTGCCGCTGGTGTTGTCCCCGTTAAACAGATTGCCACTGCCGTTGTCATGGATGGTGAGGGTGCCGGTCTGAATACCCGCAGGATAGGTGACACTGAGGGTTAATTGTTCACCGTTATCCGGTACGGTGTCATTCGTGATAGCCACCCGCACCAAGAGGCTAGTGGGCATATATTGGCTACCATCGCCGTTCTCGGGAATAGTAATTGCCCCACCGCTGTAATCCAGCCACTGGCCTTTGGGTAAGTTTGCGCCGTTATCAAAAGACGGATCGTAATATTGTAATAAAGTACCCGTATCCGTCCCGTAGGTACCGGCATTACCGCCGCTGCCACTATTCAGGGCTAGATTGAGAAGCGAATTACCTTCAAACCCACCTACTTTGAAAATAGCGTAGGGAGAGCCTTCATTCACATCCACATTATTGACACCACACACCTTAACGAGGCGATTCATGGCATCGGCGGCCGCTCCCGTCCGCGACACGCCTGCACTAACGGTATCAGGGCCAATAAAAGTTGAAGTACTTAAATAAAATGTTTCCCCGCCGTAGGTAAGTCCGGTGCCGAAACTACTGTTATTCCAGGTACCTTTAAGAAAAACATTAAAAGTAACCGAAGCAACTCCACTCCCATTTACTTTGACGGAACCAAACGCACGATTCGCATCAACATCACTGCTACTATTGGATATGGTGTTATTAGCAACGCTAAGATTAGTACTGCCGCTTAATTTGTTTAAACTAACGCCAGCGATATCATTACCAGAAGCATCTTTTGCTCCCGTTAACTGCAATTGGGCCCCCAGAGTACCGTAATTAGCATAAGTACTGTTGCAGATCCAATCGCCTAAATCGGCAACATGAATGAGCGGATCATTGGCACCCAAGCCATTGCCGCTGGTATCTTGAAAAGTGAGGGTAATAGTACCGGCCAGATAGCTATTGGCGATGGGCTGGCTGCGTAAAGCTGTAATGTTGGCTTCTGTTGTAGAAAATTTGACCCAGGCATTCGTCAAGGGATCAAAATCAGTCCAAGTCGGGGTCGTCGGGGAGAGTTGTTGCGAAGTGTAATAATCAGCATCATTATTACCCCCACCCAGTATTTGGCGGGTGGCGTTATTGATTTCGGCACTAGGGTTGCTACGACGTAAATCAGGATTGGTGAGATTAAATAAATCAACAATATCACCAAAGTTGGCCGTTGTCGGAATACCAAATCCTACGGCAATCTGTTTAACCGCACCACTAGTATTAGTCGTAGTAACAGCGGTGGTATCGACTTT
>CAWUNB010000036.1:0-11566 GCA_963923745.1 uncultured Thiotrichales bacterium | reverse complement strand
GCATGATGTCACAAATATCTTCAAAATGCGTATAGAGAAAATTTTCTTGGTGATGGGCTAGGCACCATTTTGCCAAAATCGATCCGCCCCGGGAAACAATACCGGTTAATCGCTGGGCGGTTAAGGGTACGTAAGCCAATCGAACTCCAGCATGGATAGTAAAATAATCTACGCCTTGCTCGGCTTGTTCAATCAAAGTATCACGAAAAATTTCCCACGTTAATTCTTCTGCTTTACCGTCAACTTTTTCTAAAGCTTGATAAATAGGTACTGTTCCAATAGGGACAGGAGAATTACGAATAATCCATTCTCGGGTTTCATGAATATGTTTTCCGGTGGATAAATCCATCACTGTATCCGCTCCCCAACGAATAGCCCAGGTCATTTTGGCTACTTCGTCAGCAATGGTGGAAGTGACAGCGGAATTACCGATATTAGCATTAATTTTCACCAGGAAGTTACGGCCAATGGCCATGGGTTCAGCTTCCGGGTGGTTGATATTGGCTGGAATGACTACCCGACCTCGGGCTAATTCGTCGCGGACAAATTCCGGGGTAATAACTTTGGGCAAAGCAGCTCCAAAGGATTCACCAGGATGCTGACGCAAGGGACCGGTTTGGCGGGCCTGTTCTAATCGGAGATTCTCTCGCAGGGCGACAAACTCCATCTCTGGGGTAATGGTGCCCCGGCGGGCGTAGTGCATTTGGGTGATGTTAGCGCCGGCTTGAGCACGGCGGGGGCGAGGAGGGGAGGGGAAACGGAGCTGAGCGGTACGGGGATCGGCGGAGCGATTGCGTCCAAATGCAGAGCTGGGAAAGGGTAACTCTTCGCTATCTCCCCGTTCTTTAATCCATGCCAGCCGAAGTGGAGGCAACCCTTCGGTTAAGTCGATACGGGCAGTGGGATCGGTATAGGGGCCGGAGGTGTCATACACTGTTACTGGCGGGTTGTTTTCAGGGCCAAAATTGGCAGGGGGATCCGCCAGATGTATTTCCCGCATGGGTACCCGTAAATCAGGGCGGCTACCTTGGACGTAAATCTTGCGAGAATGAGGGAAAGGCGCTTGGGCTGACGTGCTGGCATCAGGCCCCGGCAGGGTAGTCTCAGGGATAGCGCTCATGCTGTTCCTTCGCCCAGGAGGGACGGAAAACGGCGCGGGCAAACCATCGAGACCATCGAAGGCTTCCCTACGCCGGGATTGACCGGATCAGGTTCAGAGGGTGTGTTCTCAGCCCGTGGCGGGGCACCCCTAGCGGGCCCAAGCTATACAAAGGGGGGTTGCTTTGCAAGTGCTGAGAAATAGGGGCAAACACCCTTAATGGACCTATAACACCCCCCTATTAGCCAAAGATACCGCTGTTCCATCTCCCACCACGATGTGATCCAGTACCCGCACATCGATAAGGGATAAGGCTTCTTTCAAGCGGCGGGTAATGGATTCGTCAGCCTGACTGGGTTCTGCCACCCCTGAGGGATGATTGTGGGCTAAGATAACGGCGGCGGCGTTATGGAATAATACCCGCCGCACAACTTCTCGGGGATGAACGCTGGTACTATCAATGGTCCCGCGAAATAATTCATCAAATTGAATGATACGATGACGATTGTCTAAATATAAACAAGCAAATACTTCATAGGGGTAGCCTCGCAATCTGGCCATTAAAAAAGAGATAGTATCTTGGGGATTAGTAAGGGCTTCTCCCCGTTGCAGGGTTTGCCATAAATAGCGACGCCCCATTTCTAATGCAGCTTGTAATTCCGCATATTTAGCATTTCCCAATCCAGGTGCTCGACAAAACTGCACTCGATCAGCTGCTAGTAGCGCTCGTAAACTACCAAATTCACTAAGCAGTTCCCTTGCCATATCAACTGCTGTTTTGCCACGAATGCCAGTACGTAAAAAAATAGCTAATAATTCTCCATCCGATAATGTTTCTGCTCCTTGATTAATTAATTTTTCCCGGGGACGCTCCCCTAGTGGCCAATCACTAATAGCCATAAATATCTCCTATTGATTTGTATTTAATTTTTTTTAATCAAAAAATTAATGAAGGTGTGTATCTTTAAAAAAGAATGTACCGATTCCTCTAATCAGGTTAAGATGAAACCTTGTTAAGGTTACCAACAGCAATAATACCGTAAATAACTCCAAAATAATTAATAAGAGGATAGAATGGGCAATTTATCTGGCAAGACTATTTTGTTGGGTATTGGTGGGGGTATTGCTGCTTACAAAACGCCCGAGATCGTCCGCCGTCTGCGAGAACGAGGTGCAGAAGTACGGGTCACTATGACAGCAGCGGCAACAGCCTTCATTACCCCTTTGACTCTGCAAGCTATCTCCGGCCATCCAGTCCACACCGATTTGCTAGATCCCCAAACAGAGGCAGGGATGGGTCATATTGAGTTGGCCCGTTGGGCCGAGTTGATTCTTATCGCACCAGCCACCGCTGATTTGATGGCCCGGTTGGCCGCTGGCCTAGCAGATGACCTACTGACCACCACCTGTCTTGCTAGCCGTGCTCCCCTATATTTGGCCCCCGCGATGAATTCAGTGATGTGGCAAGCACCGGCCACAGTGGCTAACCGCGCTTTACTGCTTAGTCGTGGCGTGCAATTGCTGGGGCCAGCCGATGGCTATCAGGCTTGTGGAGAACAGGGTCCAGGACGAATGGAAGCACCGGAAAAATTAGTCCAGGCCTTGGAAAATATTTTTGCTCCGTCTCTCCTGGCGGGGAAACGAGTCCTGGTTACGGCTGGCCCCACTCGGGAAGCGGTGGATCCGGTGCGTTTTCTCAGTAATCGCAGTTCAGGAAAAATGGGTTACGCTATTGCTAGGGCAGCGGCTGCTGTTGGGGCTCAAGTTACCTTGATCAGTGGGCCCGTTGCTCTTCCTACCCCTACTGGAGTGGTACGGATTGATGTGGTAAAAGCTAAGGAAATGCTGGAAGCGGTATTAGCTCGGGTGGAAGATAGCGATATTTTTATTGCCTGTGCGGCTGTAGCTGATTATCGTCCAGTGGCAACTCCAATCCATAAAATAAAGAAAAAAGACACTCAACTTACTTTAGTGTTAGAACGTACTGAAGATATTTTAGCAACTGTAGCCGCTTTGCCAAAACGGCCTTTCTTAGTAGGTTTTGCGGCAGAAACCAATGAATTAGAGCGCTACGCCCTTGATAAACTTACTCGAAAAAAATTGGATATGGTGGCAGCTAACTGGGTTGGAGGAGAAATAGGTTTTGATAGCGAAGATAATGCTCTTCAAGTTTACTGGCCAGGAGGGGAGTGTACTTTACCACGGGCACCTAAAATAGAATTGGGCCGGATCTTAGTAGAACTTATTAGTCAGCGCTATCAACACAAAGACGTCCAGATTTAATCTTCTGTTGAAAAATAAGGCAAAAATGAAATACTACAAAATATTGCGGTTTTTTCTATGACTAATCACCGATCGGCGGATACAACCGCTCCCATTTTTATCAGAGCAGCTACCAATGCTAGTGGTAGCAAAATTATCCTCACCTATAGCGAATCTTTATCAGTTACTACGGCAGCCAAAACTGCTTTTTCCGTTAAAGTTGCAGGTACTACTGCAACCATTAGAAATGTCGTGGTGAATGGCAGTACAATCGAATTGATACTAGTGACACCAGTTAGAAATGGCCAAACCGTAGCGGTGGGCTATACTGCACCGGTTAGGAGTACCTTAATAACTAATGCGGCTATCCAAGATCTGACAGGAAATGATGCTATTGCCCTGCCAGGGACTACTGCTGTAACCAACAGAGTTGCAGATACAGTACCTCCTACTTTTATCAGCGCAGCCACAAATATTAGTGGGAACAAAATTATTCTCACATATACCGAAGCACTGTCAGCCACTACCGCAGCTAAAACTGCTTTTGCTATCCAGATCGCTGGCATCGCTACGCCAATTGATAGTGTTGCGGTGAGAGGCCGTACGGTCGAATTAACGCTGGCAAGAGTAGTTGAGAATGGTCAGTCAGTCACTGTTGGTTATACTGCACCCACCCCAAGTGCTTCAACTACCAATGCGGCTATTCAGGATAATGCGGGAAATGATGCCATTACCCTGGCTACAACCACTAATGTAACCAATAGAGTTGCGGATACGAACTTACCAACTTTTGTCAGTGCAGCTACAAGTGCAAATGGTAGTAAAGTCATTCTTACTTATAATGAAACTCTATCGACCACGACAGCGGCTAAAACTGCTTTTATTGTTAAAGTTGCAGGGACAAGTGTGGCTGTTAACAATGTTGCAGTAAGCGGTAGTACGGTTCAATTGACATTAGCAACCGCTGTTGGGCACAACCAAACCGTCACTGTTGGCTATACCGCACCCACGGCTAGTACCTCAGCTGTTAATTTTGCTATCCAGGATGTAGCAGGGAACGATGCAGTTACTTTGATACCAACCACTACCGTTAGCAATACAGTTGATAACGTTCCTCCTGTTACTCCAATTTTGAATGGCGCGGTAACAGGTGAATCAGTGCTTCCTCAAGTAACTTTTAGAACAACGCTAGGAACTTTTGTTGTAGCCCTTCTTCCTGAATATGCTCCTATTACTGTAGCCAATATGTTAGCTTACGTAAATGACGGCTTTTATAATAATACAATATTTCATCGTGTTATTGCTAATTTCGTTGCTCAGGGAGGTGGATTTACCAGTGGATTAAATTATAAGACTCCTACTTACACTTCAATTTTTTTGGAATCCCATAATGGTATTTCAAATATGCAGGGTACACTGGCAATGGCTCGTACCAGTGAACCAAATTCTGCTACTGATCAATTTTATATTAATTTAGCTAATAATTCTTTTTTGGATTATGCAAACGATTCTTCACCGGGTTATACTGTATTTGGTTTTATAACAACAACTGCTGGTGTTGCTGTCGTAAACGCAATGGCTAGAGTAACAACTGCAACAGTTAGTGGCTATACTGATGTTCCAATAACAGATATTACCATATTAAGTGCTACCCAAACCACCCAAGGGATTGTTTTTAGTAATACTGGACTTATGGTTGTTAGTAACTTAGAAGCTAATAGTAGCTGGTCCTATAGCATTAACGGTGGAAATTCTTGGATAACAGGTACAGGTATTAGTTTCTATCTACCAGAGGGATCCTATTCAGTAGGTAAACTACTAATACGGCAAATAGATCAAGCTGGTAATCGGAGCGTTACTGACCGAGTCTATCCTAGTGAATTAATAGTAGATAAAACGGCTCCAACTGTAAGTACTTTTAGCCCTGCTGATGAAGCAACTAGCGTTAGTTTTAGTGGTACTATTAGAATTGTTTTTAATGAAAAAGTACAAAAAGGTACGGGTGATATCACTTTAAAAATGCTGGATGGTAGTACGGTAGAGACGTTCGATATTAGTAGAAGTACACAAATTAATTTATCTGACGATACACTGATTATCACTCCTATTTCCCATTTTTTTCCTGGTACAACTTATAATGTAGTATTAAACTCTGGAACGTTGGTGGATTTAGCTGGTAATAAACTAGCGGAGGTTACAAATTATAATTTTACTACTGTGGATGATACTACTCGAACGAGTATGACTAGGGCCAATTATGCTATTACTGATACTTCTATTCATGATAGGAGTTCATCTGAGCTAGTTAAAAATGTTTCTTTTGATGAAAATGATATTTCATTAATCGGAGTATTGCATGGTAGCGTAAATGGAGATTGGGTTGGCTAGTTAAGTGGGAGTCCCGACAAATCGACAAGGATAACTACCCTACAACCACAACTCCGGTGCTAATTGACGTAATGCTGCTCGCCGTTGTCGCCAATCCGGCACCAACTGTTCTACCCAATTCCAAAATACCGGGGAGTGGTCCATCCGATGGAGATGGCAAAGTTCATGGACTAGTACGTAATCGGGTAGCATGGCGGGAGCCAGCATTAATCGCCAATTTAGGCTGATGGTACCTCGGCTAGAACAACTCCCCCAGCGACAGCGCTGACCCCGTATGAGCAGGCGGCTTGGTTGCACCCCTAACCGAGGTCCGTAGTCCGCGACTCGTGCTGCCATCCAGATTTGAGCCTGTTGGCGATACCACCCTTCCAGTAACGGTACTACTGTTTCTCGCCCATGATCGGATGCCATTACCCACAGCTCCTGCTCCCGACGCACCGCCCTTCCTTGGGGAGCTAACTGCAAGCGTAGCAGCAACCCCTCATCCAGCCAGGGCAGGCAAGCCCCATCGGTCAAAATCCGTTGAGGACGTACCTGAGCCAATCGCTGTCCCAACCAGTCGCGATTAGCCACCAGAAAGGCTTGCCCTTCCGCTACCGATACGCTTCTGGGTAGTCGCAGCTCCACCTGACCTGTGGCGTCCACCCGCAAAGTCATACGTCGCCGCCGGGGGGAGCGCACGATCTGGTACTCCACCCGGCGTCCAGCCACTTCCACAGTACGGGGAGGTGACATTATTCGTCCCAGCATCAGCTACGAATCAGTGTGCCCACCCCAGAATTGGTGAACACTTCCAGCAACACTGCATGTTCTATTCGGCCATCGATAATATGGGCGGCCTTGACTCCTCCCTGTACAGCATCTAAAGCGCAGCGCACTTTAGGTAACATGCCTCCGTAAATAGTGCCATCAGCAATGAGGGCTTGCACTTTGTGGGAATCTACTCCGGATAGCAGGTTGCCCTCATTGTCCAGTACACCAGCAGTATTAGTGAGTAACATTAGCTTTTCTGCTTTAAGCACCTGAGCTAGTTTGCCGGCCACTAAATCGGCGTTGATGTTATAGGACAGCCCATCTTTACCTACCCCGATGGGCGCGATAACAGGAATGAAGCTACCCGTGTCCAGAGTTTCCACCACGGATGGATCGATGCTAGCAACTTCTCCCACATGCCCAATGTCGATGATCTCGGGGACATCCATTTCTGGGTTATTGCGGGTAAAGGTCAGTTTCCGAGCGTGAATTAGATCACCATCCTTACCGGTTAATCCAACCGCCCGTCCTCCTACTTTGTTAATAAGGCTAACAATTTCCTTATTAACTAATCCCCCCAGCACCATTTCCACCACATCCATGGTTTCTGGGTCAGTAATACGCATCCCTTCAAAGAACTCGCTCTGCTTACCGATTTTTTTGAGCTGGTTGCCAATCTGAGGGCCTCCACCGTGGACCACCACCGGATTCATCCCCACCAGTTTCATCAATACGATATCCCGGGCAAAGCATTCCTTCAGGTGATCGTCCACCATAGCATTACCACCATACTTGATGACCATGGTGGTACCCCGGAAACGTTGGATATAAGGCAAAGCTTCGACAAGAATGCGGGCAAAATCCCCCGCTTGATGGGCATCGATAGTCATGAATTTACACTCACAGAGGGACAAAAAGACACCGAAGGGACGACACCCTGCCGCCCCAGGACGGCAAAGGATAGCGCGGACCGCCTAGCTAACCTACTGCTTACGGTAGTGCCCTTAAAGCAGCTTCCTTCGTGGGGTCCACCCACCACGTTTCTAAACCTAAGCCATAGCGGGGAGTAATAGCAGGCCGGCCTAATTTATCCCAATAAGCCACTCGAAAAATATTCAAATGCCAATGGGGAATCACATAATGACTCCATAGTAAAACACGGTCTAATGCTCTGGCATGGGCTACTAAAGCTTCTCGATCAGGAGCAGCGATTAATTGTTCTACCAAAGCATCTACTACTGGATCTTGAATACCAGGATAATTACGACTGCCTTCTACATTGGCTTTATCACTGGCCCACATATCTCGCTGTTCATTACCCGGTGACTGAGATTGGGGTAATACTTCTACTGCCATATCAAAATCAAAACTATCCATACGATTTTGATATTGACTGCTATCCACGGTACGCACTTTAACTTCAATACCCAATCGTTCTAAATTCCGCACGAAGGGCAAAACTACTCGCTCAAAATCCGCTGAAACTAATAATACTTCAAAGGATAATGGAGTACCGGTACTTTCCTGTACCATCCGCCGATCTTTAACTGACCAACCAGCTGCTTTAAGTAATTCTAAGGCTTTTCGCAGGTTATCTCGAATTTGTCCAGAACCATCTGTTACTGGAGGTTGGTATTCTTTGCTAAATACTTCTGGTGGAACTTTATCACGAAAGGGTTCTAATATAGCCAATTCTGCTGGACTCGGTAAACCTCGGGCTGCAAGATCTGAATTGGCAAAGAAGCTCACGGTACGGGTATAGGCACCATAAAACAAATTTTTATTTGTCCATTCAAAATCAAAAGCATAACCCAAGGCTTCTCGTAATCGAGGATCAGTGAATAGAGGACGTCGCGTATTATAGATAAAAGCTTGCATTCCCGCTGACATATCATGGGCAATCTCGATTTTTTTCAATAAACCTTCTCGTACAGCAGGGGTATCGTAGGCGGTTGCCCAATTCTTAGCTACATTTTCTTGCCGTAAATCATATTCTCCTGCTTTTAGGGCTTCTAAAGCGACAGTACCATCCCGATAGTAATCTAGGCGAATAACATCAGCATTATAACGCCCTCGATTGACAGCAAGATCTTTGCCCCAATAATCCTTAACTCGGCGATAACTAATAGAACGCCCGGGATCAACGGATTCTATTTGGTAGGGGCCACTTCCTAAGGGAGGTTCTAGAGTTGTTTTGTCAAAGTCCCGTTTTTCCCACCATGCTTTACTCAAAACTGGCATTTGGCCCACAGTTAAAGGTAATTCCCGATTATCTCCTGGCGCAAAAGAAAACCGCACTCGATGGGGAGCTGTTTGTTCCGCTTTAACCACACTGGTGTAATAGGAGCGATAAAAAGGATGGCCCTTTGTTTTTAGAGTTTCAAAAGACCAGACCACATCAGCTGGAGTAATAGGTTGACCATCATGAAAACGAGCACTAGGCCGGAGTGTATATTCTACGTAGGATCGATCCAAAGGGACATCAATAGTTTCAGCAACTAAGCCATATTCAGAAAAAGGTTCGTCCAGGGATTGTACGGTAAGGGTATCAAAAATCATTGAAATATCCCCCGGTGTTTGGCCTTTGAGGATATAAGGATTCAGATTATCAAAAGTACCCAGTGCCGCTAAGCGTAAAGTTCCACCCTTGGGGGCCTCAGGATTGGTATAATCAAAATGCTTAAAATCAGGCCCATATTTTAAATCACCGTGCATAGCAATGCCGTGAGCAGCATGGGCTAATGGACTAATAGCTAATAGTAATAAGGCGATATAGCGTATCATAATCATGTTCTTCATCAGGGTAAGCGGAGAAAATGAGTCCGGTAGTGTTGTAATTCAGCAATAGAATCGATGATATCCTGCAAGGCTAGATGAGTAGATTCCTTTTTAAAATTATCGGCAATGGGAGGAGCCCAACGCTTAGCCAATTCTTTCAGAGTACTCACGTCCAGATTACGGTAATGGAACCAATTTTCTAATTCCGGCATATAGCGGGCCATGAATCGGCGATCCTGGCAAATACTGTTACCACAAATAGGGGATTTACCCGGCGGAACGTATTGATTAAGAAATTCTAAGGTTAGCCGCTGAGCGTCGGCTTCCCCATAAGGACTTGCCTTGACGCGAGTGACTAAGCCCGATTGGTTGTGCTGGCGAGTGTTCCACTCATCCATGGTAGCCAGTATTTCATCTGGCTGGTGGACTGCCAGTACCGGACCCGTAGCCACTACGTTGAGGTCGCTATCGGTAACCAGAGTGGCGATTTCGATGATGCGATCCCGGTCCGGTTCCAAGCCGGTCATTTCTAAGTCGACCCAGACTAAGTGATTGGCATTTTGCAAGGGAGTTCTCCAGAGTGAAGTAGGGATAGGGCTGTTTCAGGGGTAAAAAGGGGGGTCTTATCATGGTTTCCCGCCAACGGCTTTGACTTAACCCGCTCAGGCGGCTAACGTTGCCCCTCACCGCTTCCCCTCAGGGGGGTGGACCTGTCCCCGATGTTATAAATCATGCGATTTTGCAGGAGGAGTGTATGGCTGAACTATTTTCCGATGCCTGGATGAAAGGCTACCAGGCAGTATGGAACAGCGAGCCCGAAGTATCCGATGCCCTGGCTAAGATTAACTTTAATTCCATCATTGGTGTGGGTTTCCCTGATGAAGACAAACCTCGGGGTGTGTTCGTGGTGGAAAACGGCAAGGCCGTTCGTGCTGGTACCTACGGTGGCGAAACCTTGAACTGGGATATGCGAGCCAAACAGGACGACTGGCTGAAGTGGCAGGAAAAGGGCATTGGCATGACCGGCTTAGGAATGGCTGCGGCTACCGGTAAGTTGAAATTCCGAGTTGGCGATTATGCTGCCATGTTTAAGAATCCCGCAATGGCCGGTCCTTTCGTGAAAAGCTTCTCCTTGATGGGCAAAGTGAAGTAACACCTACCGATCGGGTGCACCTTGCACCCGATCATCTCAACTTAAGAGTTACGGATGTTACAAATTTTCTTTGTACTTCGCTGCTAGGGCTTGATCGAGCCATTTTCGAGGCTCGGCCTTTGCTGGATGATTCTTCAGGGCCGCTTGTATTAGCTCTATCGCTACGTCCAGTTGTCCGTGACGCAGATAAAGGACCCCCAGACCGGTTTTTAGATAAGGATTATCCGGCACTAACTTTAGTCCTTCCATATAGGCTTCACGGGCCTCTTCATCCTGCCCCAAATTGGCTAAGGCATCCCCTAGATGGGTATGGACTGTAGGCCAACCAGTTTCTTTCAATTGGTTGCTATCCCCCGCAGCCATATCTGCTGCAGCGTGCAATGTAGCCAATCCCTCCTTGATATTGCCTTGAGCAATAAGGGCATTACCCCACAAAGCCTGCGCTTCTGAATGGCGAGGATTAATGGCTAAGGCCTCTCGGTATTTTAAAATAGCCTGGTCATAATGGCCTTGACGGAAATAGACATCTCCCCATAAGACCAGTGGCCACACTTTTTGAGAAGAGGGTAATACCCTAACACAGTGTTCAATCATAGATAGGGTATCAGTAAATTTCCCGGCACCTTCTTCTTTCCTGAAATAATACAACGCTAAAACATAGGGATCGACGCGCTCAATAAAACGTTCTGCCAAACCATCAATTAGGGCAGGAATACTGTCTCTCCCTGTCACAGTAACAACAAATAGCTTACCGTCTGCTGTTTCTCCCTTGATACTCATTTTCAAATCATTAGTACTATAAACCAATTGTCCTTCAGCAAAATTAAAACGGAAACCTTCCTTAGAATGAACTAAAGAAGGCGAAATAGTATAATGCTGCATTCCAAAAAACTCTCGCATAGAATCAATAAGTCCATCAATATGTAGCCGCTGAGCTAAAATATCGATGGCAGATTCATCTGCGTTAAATACGCCTAATTGATCACCTCGGGCGGTATTTGCTTCCCGGGCAATAGTACGAATGCGTTCCCGTAGCAATTTAGAAATAAGTTCTCCTTGATAACCTTGATACTCTACCAAGGTTGGGACATAAGTTTTCTGTACGCTAACTGGGTCAGTGGATAACAGCGCAG
>CAWUNB010000035.1:0-11635 GCA_963923745.1 uncultured Thiotrichales bacterium | reverse complement strand
TTAGAACTTCGGGTTAGCGGCGATAGTTGGGACGGTTTACTGGGTTCTTTGGGAGGAACTACGACTCTAGCGGTATCGGGAGGACGACTGGATCGAATTTTGGTAGGGACTGCTGGATTAGATTTATTCAAGACGCTCAAGGTACTCTTTGCCGATGATCCAGGGGTAGATCTGCGATGTGCACTGGTGCAGATTAAGGCTCAACAGGGCGTACTAACTCTCGATCCCCTTATTATTGATACGGTCACTACAAAATTCACTGGTCGAGGTACGGTAGACCTAGGCCAGGAGCGGTTAGACCTGTTAGTCGATCCCCAGTCTAAAGATGTAAGCCTGCTGAGCGCCCGTTCTCCACTGGAAATTCAGGGGAGTTTTAGTCATCCCACCGTCAACCCCCAACCCAGCTCCATCGGTACCCGAGTGGCAGCAGCAGCAGCCCTGGGGGTCATTGCCGGCCCTTTGGCCGCCTTACTACCTCTTATTGAAACTGGCTCAGGGAAGGATGCAGACTGCGCGGCTTTGCTCAGTCGGGCAAGTCCCCATTCCCGCAAAAAAGTTAACGCCGGATCAAATCCACCGTAACCAGAGTCAGCTGCCACGCTCCCATCCCTATTACCAAGATTCCTGCTGCCTGACGCACCCGGCGTTTACGTACTTGAGCCACTACTAAACCCGATAGAGTACCCATGACCAACAGATTGGGGAGGGTGCCTAATCCAAAGGACAGCATGAAGAGTGCCCCTTGACCTGCACTGCCGCTGGCAATGGCCCAAATTAAAATGCTGTAAACCAGGCCACAGGGTAGCCAACCCCATACTAATCCTAACGCAAGCGCTTGATTTAACCGGCGCACTGGCAGCAGTCCCCGCCCCAAGGGTTCGATTCGCCGCCAAAGGGTAGCGCCTGCTCGTTCCACCTGAGCCAGCCCTGACCACCATCCCCCGAGGTATAGTCCCAACATCACCATGAATAGCCCAGCCAGGATGCGCAGCCCTCCCTGTAACTGATGAATGGCCACCAAATGACCCGCTAGCCAACCTATCCCCCCTAATAAGGCACCCGCCAGGGTATAGCTGAACAAACGACCAGCGTTATAGGCCAATAAAAAGGGGGCAAGTTGACGGGGATGCTGATGAACTGGTGGGGGCAATCCAAGGCTGAGGGCTCCAACGATGGCACCACACATACCAACGCAATGAACTCCCCCTAGTAACCCCACCAGGAAGGCAGACAAAAAGGAAGGTTCAAAATCATGAAAAATCAAGGGAGATAACGGACCACATCGGTGATCTGACGACGAGAAGTGGGATCTGGCAATTCAGCGGGGTAGCCAACGCTCAGGAGGGCTAAGGGAATCAGCCCTTTCTCCAAGTCAAGAATGCGAGCTACCTCTTCTTCATCGAAATAGCCTACCCAAGTAGATCCCAAACCGGCTGCCACGATAGCTAACTGGGCATAAGCGGCGGCGATGGTGGTGTCTTGCAAAGCATAAAGCTGAGCCCCCCGTTCTCCAAACTGGGTGGCTGAGCGCTTGGGATCGGCACAGAAGGCTAAACAAATTGGGGCGGTAGAGATAAAAGTTTGATCCCCTGCCGCTTTACGCAGGGCTTCCCGGGTAGTGGCTTGCTGGACCACTAAGATGCGGTAAGCCTGGAGATCTCCCGCTGAAGGGGCCGAACAGGCAGCCTCCAAGATAGCGTGGAGCTTTTCCATTTCCACTGGCTGGTCAGCATGGTAGCGGCGCACAGAATGACGATGGCGCACAGTAGCGAAGAAATCCCACATTGCGCGTACTCCTAAAAAGTTAGCGAGACTGGCCAACAGCAAGAGGGTGATCGGGATAGCTTTGCTTAAGAACTCGCTGAGCATCCCCGGCCAGATCAGTCATACCCATGGCCTGATAAGCTTGAGCCATCAACGATAGGGCTTCCGGTATCCCATCTGTCTGGTTGTAGTGTTCCACCACATACTTGCAACGATTCACTACAGCCATCCAAGCTTGCTGGCGTAGGTAGTAGCGAGCAACGTTGACTTCGTAGCGGGCTAGATTGTTACGCAGGTAGACCATACGTAAACGAGAGTCTTCCGCATAAACACTCTGTGGGTAGCGCCGTATCACTTCCCCAAAGTCTTGGAACGCTTGACGAGCGTTACCTGGATCCCGCTGAGAGCGATCGGTGGGCACATAACGCTCAATGATATTCATGCCCTGATTGAAATTGGCCAATCCTCGCAAATAGTAGGCGTAATCTAGATTGGGGTGGCGGGGGTACGCCTTGATGAAGCGATCCAGGTTGGCAATAGCGGATGCCGGCTCATCAGATTTGTAATAGGCGTAAGCAATTTCCAACTCAGCCTGTTGGGCGAAACGACCGAAGGGATGACGGGCTTCCAATTTTTCGTAGTACTTGATGGCCTTTTCATACTCTCCATCGTTCAGGGCAGCCTTGGCTTCGCTATAAAGCTTATTGGCGGACCAATCCTTGGTTTCATCGATCTCGTCGGGTAACAATGCACAGCCGACTAGAATGGCCATCCCCAGGATAGCCAGGACAGCACGTAAGGCTGGGATAAAAGGGGTGGCTAGCTTCATGCGGCGTAAGTGCTCTAGCCCGGGAGGGGCGTTGCGGGCGTTAGGTGCCTTGATTTGACATCTTCAAGTATGGTGGGCCGTCTGGGACTCGAACCCAGGACCAACGGATTAAAAGTCCGCTGCTCTACCGACTGAGCTAACGACCCGCTGACGGAGCGTGGGGAGCGCGTATCTTAACGACTAAATACCTGATGGCAAGTCCCCTGGCTTAATCAGTTCCAATTTGTAGGGTCAGTGGGGGCTATCAATGGAGTGATTGTGCTGCATCACCACAGCGATCCCTTGTCCCTATCTACCCCCAATGGCTAGAATGCCGCCCTTAACTTGTAGCCGCTTATTTCTAGGAGTTTCGTCCATGTCTTTTGACAGCCAGCAAAAGAGCCAGATCGTCAAGGATTACCAACAATCCAGTAGCGATACCGGCTCTCCTGAAGTGCAGGTGGCGTTGCTATCCGCCCGCATCGATCACTTAACAGACCATTTCCGTGTCCATGTCCAGGACCACCATTCCCGTCAAGGATTGTTACGGTTGGTAAGCCATCGCCGTAAATTGCTTGACTACCTGAAAAATAAGGACGCGAACCGCTATCGCACCCTGATTTCTCGTCTTGGTCTGCGTAAGTAAACTTCGCCTACTCGCCCTATTTTTAAGGAACTCGCTGTGACCCCGATCAAGAAGACTTTCCAGTATGGTGCGCACACTGTCACCCTCGAGACCGGGGAGATCGCCCGCCAGGCGACCGGCGCGGTGATCGCTAGCTTAGGCGACACGGCGGTGTTGGTAACGGTGGTGTGTAATAAGGAAGCGGTAGCGGGTCGGGACTTCTTCCCGCTTACCGTTAACTATCAGGAACGAACCTACGCCGCTGGCAAGATTCCAGGCGGCTTTTTTAAGCGGGAGGGGCGTCCTACGGAGAAGGAAACCCTGACTTCCCGGTTGATTGACCGGCCCTTGCGGCCCCTGTTCCCTAAGGCATTTACCAATGAAGTGCAAATTATTTGCACGGTGATGTCCCTGGATCCTGATATTGATCCCGATATTCCCTCCATGATCGGTGCTTCTGCCGCTCTGGCGATGTCTGGCTTGCCATTCCGAGGTCCTCTAGGGGCGGCTCGAGTGGGGTACATCGGTGGCAACTACGTCCTCAATCCTTCCAACAAGCAGCTAAAAGATTCCCAGCTAGACCTCGTGGTAGCGGGTACTGAGAGCGCAGTACTGATGGTGGAGTCCGAGGCGGCAGAATTACCGGAGGAAGTCATGCTGGGGGCCGTTATCTACGGTCACGAGCAGATGCAAGCCATTATTCAGGCGGTTCGCGAATTACAAGCCGAAGTGAACCCTACCCCTTGGCCCTGGGAAGCGCCAGTGGCTGATGAGTCGGTACTGAACGCAGTCATAGCGGAGGGGGACACCGCTCTGCGGAACGCCTACCAAATTCCCGAAAAACTGGCTCGGCAGGATCGAGTTGCTGAAGTGCGTTCAGCTATTGTTGCGGCGTTGTGTGAAGGAGAAGCCACCCAGTACGCCCCTGAGCCGGTACGGGCCGCTATCGAGAAGCTGGAGCGCAGAGTGGTGCGGGGTCGCATCATCGACGGAGAACCCCGTATTGATGGTCGGGATACCCGGTCGGTTCGTCCCATTACCATTCGCCTCGGCGTCTTACCCCGCACCCACGGTTCTGCCTTGTTTACTCGGGGAGAAACCCAAGCCCTCGTCGTGGCCACCCTGGGTACGGCCCGAGATGCCCAAGTCATTGATGCCATCGAAGGAGAACGTAAGGATCCTTTCATTCTCCACTACAACTTCCCCCCCTATTCCGTTGGAGAGACTGGGATGGTGGGCAGTCCCAAGCGCCGAGAAATTGGCCACGGTCGGTTGGCTAAACGGGGTGTCCAGGCAGTAATGCCGGACATGACCAAGTTTCCCTACACCGTGCGGGTTGTCTCAGAAATTACTGAATCCAATGGATCCAGTTCCATGGCATCGGTGTGTGGCTCCAGTTTAGCCCTGATGGATGCTGGTGTACCCATCCGGTCACCAGTAGCAGGCATTGCCATGGGGCTGATTAAGGAAGACAACCGCTATGCCGTTATCACCGATATCCTGGGGGACGAAGATCACCTAGGGGACATGGACTTCAAAGTAGCTGGAACTACGGATGGCGTTACTGCCCTGCAGATGGATATCAAGATTGAGGGTATCACCCGGGAGATCATGGAACAGGCCCTGGAGCAAGCCCGGGAAGGACGGCTCCATATTCTGTCTCGGATGAATGCCGCCATTAGTACTCCTCGAGAGGAGATGTCGGAGTACGCTCCCCGCATCATCACCATCCGCATCAATCCAGAAAAGATTCGGGACGTGATCGGCAAAGGGGGAGTGACCATCCGGGCTATTACCGAAGAAACTGGGGCCAGTATTGATATCACCGATGATGGTATCGTCAAAATCGCTTCGGTGGATTTTGCCGCTGGCCAAGAAGCCAAGCGGCGTATCGAAGAAATTACTTCCGATGTGGAAGTGGGACGGATTTACGAAGGGCGGGTTGCCAAGCTGATGGACTTTGGTGCCTTCGTTACGATTCTTCCTGGTCGAGATGGCTTAGTTCACATTTCCCAGATCTCCAATGAGCGAGTACAGAAGGTCAGCGACAAGCTGTCTGAAGGAGATACTGTTCGGGTCAAGGTACTGGAAATGGATAAGCAAGGCCGGATTCGGCTGAGCATCAAGGCTGTGGAAGAAGGCGAATAGTACGGTTTTTCGGCTGGGAGCTGGCCTAATGGCCGCTCCCAGACTCCTCTTCCGGTCGCCACGCTGCTGTCACTCATTCCGGGAGGGCGTTTTCTTGTTCGAGTTGCCCTAATGAACGTTTCCTCCTGGTCTATCCGTAATCCTACCCCCGCCATTTTGCTGTTCAGCTTGCTTACCCTTCTGGGAGTCCTGTCTTTTCGAGGGATGAAAATTCAGCAGTTCATGGATATTGATCTGCCTACGGTCACGGTGACTGCGCTATTACCAGGGGCGGCCCCTTCCCAGATGGAAACCGAGGTGGCGCGGAAAATCGAAAACGCCGTCGCTACCCTCCAGGGTGTTAAACACATCTACACCAAAGTTCAAGACGGCACAGCTACGGTCACGGTGGAGTTTCGGCTAGAGAAATCCAGCCAAGAGGCAGTGGATGATGTCCGCGACGCGGTGTCCCGCATTCGTGCAGATTTACCCGGTGATCTACGGGATCCCCAGATAGCCAAAATTGATATTACCGGGATGCCTATCCTCACCTACACCCTATCTTCCCCCCGTTTGGATGAGGAGGCCCTATCTTGGTTTGTGGATAACACCGTAGTACGGCGGCTATTGAGCGTCCGAGGGGTAGGAGCTGTGTCTCGGGTAGGGGGAGTCGACCGGGAAGTTCGGGTAGAACTCATTCCTGAACGATTGTTAGCCCTGCGGGCTACCGCCGCTGATATCTCCCGCCAGTTGCGCCAAGTTCACCAAGAAGCGTCGGGGGGGCGAGCTGATGTCGGAGGAGTGGAGCAATCAGTACGCACCCTGGCCACTGTGCAATCGGCAGATGAGCTGGCCCAGATAGACGTTGCCCTGTCTGATGGGCGATCTATCCGTTTAGGGCAAGTGGCCACTGTCACCGATACCGTGGGAGAACGGCGTTCGGCAGCCCTTCTTAATGGTCAGCCGGTAGTGGGTTTTGAAGTGGTGCGTAGCAAGGGAGCCGGGGAAGTCCAGGTTGCTGAGGGCATCAAAAAGGAGCTGGCTAAACTCCAAGAGGAATACCCTGATACCCGTATCACCGAAGCTTTTAACTTCGTTGACCCGGTGCGGGAAAACTTTGATGGCTCCATGTCCCTGCTGATTGAGGGAGCCCTGCTGGCGGTGTTGGTGGTGTGGTTATTCCTACGGGATTGGCGGGCCACTTTAGTATCGGCTACCGCTCTACCCCTATCGGTACTGCCTACTTTTGTAGCTATGGCCTTAATGGGTTTCACCCTAAATGTGGTGACCTTGCTGTCTTTATCCCTGGTAGTGGGCATCCTGGTGGATGATGCTATCGTGGAAATTGAAAACATCATGCGCCATTTGCGGATGGGTAAGACTCCTTATCAAGCGGCCATGGAAGCAGCAGACGAGATTGGGATGGCGGTTATCGCCACCACTTTCACCCTCATTGCGGTATTTCTTCCCACAGCCTTTATGGGGGGGGTAGCCGGTAAGTTTTTTGTTCAGTTCGGTTGGACTGCTGCCGTTGCCGTATTTTTCTCTTTGGTAGTGGCTCGGCTACTCACGCCAATGATGGCTGCCTACCTGCTTCGCCCCCATCCCCTTGGTGAAAAAAAGGCTGCTTGGTTAGAAGGGGTCGTTCACTGGGCGGGAAACTGTGTTCGCCATCGTTGGTGGACTTTGCTAGCCACAGTAATCTTTTTCTTTGGCTCGTTTACCTTGATGAGTCGTTTGCCCACCGGCTTTTTACCTCCCGACGATCTGTCTCAAACCCAGGTTTACCTGTCCTTACCCCCTGGCAGTACCTTAGAGCAGACCTTGGCGGCGGCAGAGCGGGCTAGGGCCCTGGTGGCTAGCCACCCCCAGGTTCGGTTGGTTTATACCGCCGTGGGGGGGGGAAGTGCTGGAGGTGATCCCTTTGCTCCTCGGGGCGCGGCAGAAGTACGTAAAGCCACCTTGACCATTAACCTGACACCGCGACAACAGCGCCATGGCATTAGTAAGCAAACTATTGAAGGGGAGCTTCGCCAAGCGCTAGAAGTCATTCCCGGCGTGAGAGTCAATGTGGGACTGGCGGGAGCTAACACCAAGTACATTTTAGTTCTAGCCAGCGATAACGGCTCCTTGCTAGCCCAACACGCCCTCCAAGTAGAGCGGGAGCTACGAACCCTACCCGGTATTGGCAACGTTACTACCACAGCCAGCTTGGTTCGCCCTGAATTGGTAATCCGCCCGGATTTTGCCCGAGCGGCGGAGTTGGGAGTTACAGCAGCGGCTATTGCTGACACTCTGCGCATTGCTACCGCTGGGGACTATGACCAAAACCTAGCCAAGCTCAATTTGTCCCAACGCCAGGTGCCTATTGTGGTTAAGCTCCCCATGGCTGCTCGGCAAGATTTTGAACTATTGGGACGGCTAACTGTTCCCGGTCGTTACGGGCCGGTGATGATCGCCAGCATTGCCACCTTGGCCATTGATAGTGGCCCCGCTCAAATCGATCGCTATGACCGGTTACGTAATGTCAATTTCGAGATTGAGCTTAACCGGCAGCCCCTGGGGGAGGTTGAGAAACAAGCCTTGGCCCTACCCAGCCTGCGCCAACTGCCTCCCGGTGTCACCCAAACGACAGTGGGAGATGCTGAAGCCATGGGAGAGCTCTTCGCCAGTTTTGGTTTGGCTATGCTCACTGGAGTAGTTTGTATCTACATGGTATTAGTGTTGTTATTTCGAGATTTTATCCAGCCTATCACTACGCTGGCTGCTTTAGTTTTGTCCATTCCAGGGGCTTTTTTGGCGCTCTTTGTTACTCAAACCGCCCTGTCCATGCCCTCGATGATTGGGCTCATCATGTTGATGGGCATCGCTACCAAAAATTCTATTCTGCTAATCGACTACGTTATTCTCGCTCGCCGGGAACACGGTTTAGACCGCTGGCACGCACTGTTGGATGCTTGTCGTAAGCGAGCCCGCCCCATCATCATGACCACGGTGGCGATGGGAGCTGGGATGCTACCCATTGCTCTAGGGGTCGGGACCGATCCCAGCTTCCGTGCCCCTATGGCCATTGTGGTCATCGGTGGTTTGATCACCTCCACCTTTCTGAGCCTATTGGTAATCCCTGTGGTTTACACCCTAGTGGACGACAGTATCAGAAGGTGGAAGTAGTCACTACCGGTCGGAAGGTCTGTCTATTGCACAACCAAGCTGGTGAAGTAAAGTGCATCAATGGAGGGTGCGCCTACCTCCAACAAGGACTTTCTAACTGTGTCTTCGGCATCTGCCCGTAGCTTTTCCCGCCCCTCGCGGGTGTTGACTATTTCCTTGCTTTGCCCTGAAAACAGCATAATTAAGTTGTTGCGAATCAGGGGCATGTGCAGCTCAAGGGCTTTGAGTGCTTCTTCGCTTTTAGCGGATACCGCTACAGCAATCTGCATGAAGTGCAATTGACGGGAATCGGGAAGATTAACCACAAAAGGAGGTTTTATTTCTTGATAGTTGGAGCTTCCTTTACTGCCACCACCACCTCCTCCCCCGCTGCTGGCATAGGCAGAAGCTCCCAGGGTAAGGGACAACAGTAGCGCCACTAGTAATGTTTTCATAGCTAACTCCGGTCAAAGGACGGTCTAATAGTTACTCGGGTTGGCAGGCCGCCACCGCTAACCCCCGCAGTACTAAATCTTCATCGAAATGGGTAGGTGTGTTCAGGTGGGGCAAGAGAAGTTTTCCATCTCCTCCAGTAAGAAGTACCGATACCGCCTCTCCCAGTTGGCCCGCTAGACATTGGGCGGCTCGGTCTACTACCGCTGCCAAAGCTTGTAGGGTACCACTGGCCACTCCGCTTCCCGTGTCTTGGGCTAAGACTGCCTCTGCAGGACCCGCACTGGTGGCAATTCCTGCCGTATTACCCAGCAAGGCAGCCCGCATCCCTGTCAACCCTGGAACGATCCAACCCCCTAGGTGTACGTTATCGCGGGATAACCCGTCTAAGGTTAGGGCTGTGCCACAATCAGCGATAAGTAAGGAAGGGTGGGGAGTACTGGCTGCAGCAACCAGTGCAGCCCAACGATCAGCCCCCAGGGTAAGAGGTTGGCTGTAACCATTACGGACACCATGACCGATTGGCGCAGAACGAAACCAGTCCGGCGTTATTCCCCAATAGTTTTTGGCATCCTTTGTTAATGCTTGGGCTAAGACTTCACCTGCAACATTGCAAATAACCAATTTTTTTGGTGGCTGCAATTTGCTCCATCCCCAAGGATCTACCGTTTCCCGTTGGTTTTTTCGGTGTGGGCAACGACACACTTTTCCCAATTTTCCAGAATTCCAGGTCGCCCACTTGAGGTAACTATTTCCTACGTCCACCAACAAGATCATTTTTTATCCTTGTTCGCTTCCCGTAGATAGCGTTTCCAACAGGGATAGGGCAGCATCTAATTCGAAATTTCTTAAAGCTAAATCGATACCCTGGATAACCTTGAGATTTAATGATCCTAATAATTTTTCCCGGTTAGTTTCCCAAAATTCAATGGCATCACTATCACCTTCCCGAAGCAAGGTCTGTAACGAAATTAATTCAGTGGATAGAACGCCTGTCACTGGTACAGCAGGAGTAATAAAAGGTGAAGGAAGAGGAGAAGCAACGGGCAAGTAAGGTCGTAGCCCAGTCAATAAGGGGGTGAGCTGCTCGTTAAGAGTGATTAAATCCGCTGAAGTTAGCTGTTTATTTTTACAGGCACTCTCCAATTGGGCAGCGGTAGCATAGACCTGGGTAGCACCTAAGGTCCCTGCCACCCCTTTCAAGCTATGGAGACGCCGCTCCAGTTCTTCCCAGTGACATTGGTCTAGCAGTGCCTGAACGGATTCAGCAAAACGGTCAAAATTTTCTACAAAATTACCAAGCAATTTTAGATACAGCCCTCGGTTGCCACCCGCCCGACTTAATCCTGCCCCACTGTCAAAATTTGGCAAAGAGGGCAGTGGCAAATTTGGAGAAGGCGGTGGGCTAACCACAGGAAGGGACGGCGATACTACCGAAGAAGTAAAGAACCGCGCTAGGGTGGCGTAAAGGGTGTCAGGTTCAAAGGGCTTATTTATATAACCGTTCATTCCCAAGGCCTTGGCACGCTCATGTTCTTCTGCCATCGCGTGGGCTGAAAGGGCCACGATGGGAAGGTTGGCATAGCGGTCATCACTTCGCAATCGGCGAGTAGCCTCATAGCCATCCATAACGGGCATTTGGAAATCCATCAGCACAACGTGATAGTGATTAGGAGCGACAGCAGCTAAACGCTCCAGTGCTTGAGCACCATGATGGGCTACATCTACTCGAGCACCCCGATTAGTCATGAGTTCCGTAGCCAATTGTTGATTGATAGTGTTGTCTTCTACCAAGAGAACCCGCATACCGGTTAAATCAATAGTGGCTGATGGCGTGATATGGGATTGGTGCTGATTGATGACGTCTCCGGTGATACGTCCTAGCAGTGCCCGTAATGCTTCAGGTAATACTGGTTTAGGTAGAAAATCTTGAACCCCAAAACGGGCTGCCGTCTCATGAATGAGATCGGAATCGTAGGCAGAAACCACTACTGCTAATGGCGCGGGAGTTAACGTATTTAAACTCCCCAATAGGTTTCCCCCATCAATATTAGGCATCATCCAATCGACTAGCAGTAAATTGTAGGGGCGGTTTTCTGCCGCCGCTTGATAGAGCAATTCTCGCGCAACTTCTGAACTAGGTGCCACATCGATATTAGGGGTAAAGCGGCTCCCCACACCAAAAGCAGCTAACAATCCAACTAATACTTGACGAGCTTCCCGCTGGTCATCAACCACTAGTACTCGTAGCCCGTCTACTTTAGGTAATAGAATAGGTTTTCTAGGTAGTGGTTTTCCTAAAGGTAGGCGTACTGTGAACTGAAAAGTGGATCCTTGGTTAAGTACACTTTCTACCCATAGTTTCCCTTCCATTAAGCCAACTAATTTTTTGGAGATAGCCAATCCTAATCCAGTTCCACCGTAGCGGCGGGTAGTAGAACCATCCGCTTGGGTAAATTCTTGAAATAGATGATTTATTTTTTCTGTTGGGATACCAATACCAGTATCTTCTACAGCTATTCGCAGGGTGATGTGATTATCCATATTGTCTTGCAACATAGCCGTAAGTTTAACATAACCATGATGGGTAAATTTTACCGCATTGGATAGTAAATTAGTAATCACTTGCCCTAATCGCAGGGGATCACCGATTAATATAAAGTCTGTCTCTTATACACATCTCCGAGCCCACGAGACCAGAGAGGATC
>CAWUNB010000034.1:0-11731 GCA_963923745.1 uncultured Thiotrichales bacterium | reverse complement strand
GTTCGCTGGACATTTCCTGCTCCAACACCCCCGGGGGAAAGAGGGCCAACATGGCTTCAGGTGCCAGGGGTTTACCATCCGGTCCCAGGGGGGGAACCGGGGGATTAGGCATATCCGCCACCACGTTGTACCAATGGGTGGGGATTTCGGTCTCGTCCAGTAGGATTTTGGTGTGCACAGGCGTTATCCAGAGTGATAGGGATGTTGGGGTACGTCGAGTATTCTATTTCCAGAGGAGCCTATTATGGCAGCAAATACCCAGCGTCATCCTGGCCGCCGATGGCTTTCACCCGTTCTCGCTTTCGGTCCCTCGGTTATTTTGCTGAAAAAACGCGATAATTTTGCCAGTTGGGAGACTGTCTTGGCGGCCTGTCTCGTGGGCGTTAGCGCCGGTACCCTAGCGGCGACGTTGCCTGCCGTTACCGCGACCATGACCACCGGCCCATTGCTGGCTCCCCTATCAGCCTCCTATGTAGCCGGTTATGCTGTATACGGTTGTGCCGTGTCCGCTATGGGTGGGCTATCCGGTATCGCGGCAGAAATGGCGCTAAACCATAACGAACCATCGACCAACGAACAATTAACTCCTTCTCCTTGAGGTTTGTGTGAAATTCACCGTTGAAGAATTCCGTGCTTGGAAGCATAAAAAAGTAACCTTATTGGGCATGTCCGGTGTCGGCAAAACCCGGTTATCGGCTCTCTTACGTCGTCATGCCTGGTTTCACTATTCCGGTGATTACCGAATTGGGACACGCTATTTAGACGAAGATATCCTGGATATTATTAAGCAGCAAGCTATGCAGGTGCCTTTTTTACGGGATTTGCTGCGTCAGGATTGGATTTATATTCGCAATAATATTAAGGTTGATGATTTAGGGCCGGTTCTATCCTTTGTCGGTAAACTAGGAAATCCTGAAGCAGGCGGCCTAAGTTTAGCCGAGTTTACTCGTCGCCAGGAGATGTATCGACAAGCAGAAATTGCTGCCATGCGAGATGTGCCGGCTTTTGTGCGTAAAGCGCAAGAAGTCTATGGATACCAGCATTTTGTGAATGATGTAGGGGGCAGTCTATGTGAATTAGAAGAACCCAGCGTGATTGATTTATTAGCAGAACATAGTCTAATTCTTTATATTCAGGCGACGACTCGGGAGGAAGAAAATACCCTAATCCGCCGCGCCCAGTCCGATCCGAAACCGTTATATTATCGGCCTTCTTTTTTGGCTGAACATTTGCCCGTTTATCTGGCAGAAAAGAATTTTGATTATGTGGCGGAAATGGATCCCAATGATTTCACGCGGTGGATTTTCCCGCGCCTATTTCACGCCCGTATTCCTCGCTACGAGGCTATTGCTGGCCCACTGGGTTATACCGTTACTTCCGATGAAGTGGGTGCGGTACGGGATGAACGGGATTTCCTCGCCCTCGTTGAAACAGCCCTAGCTCGTCAGTCGCCCCGTTCCTAGAGGTCAGTGATGCCCCTGGTTGCCCACAATGCCCTGCCTACGTTTGATCGCCTCCGTCAGGAAGGAGTCACCGTTCTGCCCGCTGATCGGGCCGTTCGCCAGGACATCCGCGAGTTACACATCGGGCTATTGAATATGATGCCAGACACCGCTCTGGAAGCCACAGAGCGGCAATTTTTTCGTTTAGTGGGAGAGAGCAATCCCATCGCCCAGTTTTATGTTCACCCTTTTACGTTAGACGCTCTCCCTAGAGGCACTAAAGCTCAGGAACATATTGCTCGTTACTATGAACCCTATAGCAAAGTGCGAGCAGAAGGCTTAGATGCCCTAATTATTACCGGGGCTAATGTCACTCATGCAGATTTATCTCAGGAAATCTTTTGGCAGCCCTTAAGTGAGGTCATTGATTGGGCGTGGAATTCGGTTACTTCAACGTTGTGTTCCTGTTTAGCTAGTCATGCCGTTTTGCAATTGCGTCATAATCAACGGCGAATATCGCAGCCGAGCAAACGCTGGGGCGTCTATTCTCACCAAGTATTGGATGCGTTTCACCCGTTAGTGGGAGATGTGAATACTCGTTTCGATGTTCCCCATTCCCGTTGGAATGATGTATCACGCTTACAATTTGAAACCGCAGGACTTCATGTTTTAGCAGAAAGTGCCGAAGCGGGTGTCCATTTAGCCGTTAGTGCTGATCGGCTAAGGGTGGTATTTTTCCAAGGTCATCCAGAATACGATACCATTTCGTTACTGAAAGAATATAAACGGGATGCTACCCTTTACGCTAAAGGCCAGTTTCCTCATTATCCCCCCTTTCCAGCTCATTATTTTGCCGATCAAGAACAGGCCATTTTGGATGAATATCGCTTGCGGGTAGAATGGGCGATGAGAAAAAATCAGTCTATTCCGGAATTTCCAGAAGAGTTAGTAACTCGCCGTTTAGATAATACTTGGCACGATACGGCAGAAGCAGTGGTGGGAAATTGGATTGGCTGTGTGTATCAAGTCACTCATCCCGATCGTCGCCGGCCTTTTATGGAAGATGTGGATATAAACGATCCGTTGGGATTACGTTAGTTATTTTTTATGATTACACCTAGGGGGTAACGAATGGTTCGCATGGAAACACCCATATGTGAGTTTGGCCGCTCTGCACCGCCTTTTAGCTTGCTAGGAGTAGACGGGAAGCGATGGACGTTGGAAAGCTGTAAGGGGGAGCGAGGGTTGCTAGTAATGTTTATTTGCAACCATTGTCCCTATGTCCAAGCGATTCGAGACCGCCTGGTAAGAGATACCCGAGAGCTATTGAGTCACGGTATCGCCAGTGTGGCCATCATGGCCAATGATTCAACAGATTATCCGGAAGATTCCTTTGAGGCCATGCAGCAAGTGGCCCAGCAGTACGCTTTTCCTTTCCCCTATCTTTACGATGAAACTCAGCAAGTTGCCCAAGCCTACGGAGCGGTGTGCACTCCAGATTTCTTTGGCTATAACGCTAGCCTGGAGTTGCAATACCGAGGTCGATTAGATGCCAGCCGAAAAGAAACAGCACCAATAGATGCTCGGCGAGATCTGTTTGAAGCCATGAAACAAGTAGCTCTAACAGGGAAGGGACCCAGCGAGCAAATTCCCAGTATGGGATGTTCTATCAAATGGCGGGGATGATCGGTCTGCTAAAATTAGACTACTGCTGGATCTCTTTGGTTTGTTTGAAGGATACCCATGTCCGACTTCGCCGTCTCTGTTTCCGTCCCAGTGCCTACTTCAGTGTCCACCTCGGGTGAATCCCTGCGCCATGATTGGACTCGTAGCGAGGTCCTTGCCTACTATCAATTGCCTTTTGCGGATTTGCTCTATCAAGCTCAAATCGTTCATCGTCGTCACTTTGACCCCAATTTACTGCAAGTCAGCACCCTGCTGAGTATCAAAACAGGGGGTTGTCCCGAAGATTGTGGTTATTGCTCCCAAAGTGCCCATCACGATACTGGCTTAGTGCGGGAGCAATTGTTAAAGCTGGATGACGTTGTGACGGCAGCGGAGCAAGCTAAAGCAGCAGGTGCGAGCCGGTTTTGCATGGGAGCAGCCTGGCGTTCTCCCCGCCAAACGGATTTACTGCCAGTGCTAGAAATGATCCGCCGAGTTAAGGCCCTGGGTATGGAGACTTGTGTGACGTTGGGTCAATTGACTGTCAGCCAAGCACAGCAATTACGGGATGCCGGATTGGATTACTACAACCATAACCTGGATACCTCTCCTGAGTTTTATGGTCATGTCATTACCACACGGACTTACCAAGACCGTCTTGATACCTTGGCCCATGCCCGTTCCGCTGGGTTGAAGTTATGTGCTGGCGGCATCATCGGTCTCGGAGAACGACGGGAAGATCGGGCCGGTTTACTGTTGGCCCTAGCCAATTTGCCGGAGCACCCAGAAAGCGTACCCATCAACTTGTTAGTACACATTGAGGGTACTCCCTTGGCCCAAGTCGCTCCCCCCGATCCCCTGGAGCTGGTGCGTACCGTGGCCATTGCTCGCTTACTCATGCCCCGTTCCATGGTGCGCCTGTCCGCCGGACGGGAAACCATGAGCGATGAGTTGCAAGCACTGTGTTTTCTCGCTGGAGCTAATTCAGTGTTTTATGGCGATCGCCTGCTGACAACTGACAACGCTCGCCCTAACCGGGATCAGGATCTGTTCGCCCGTTTAGGCTTGTATACCATTGAAAAACCGGTTGATTTACAACCCCACGGTTGTTGGGAAATCCACTAAGTTATGGCTGTCGGGGATCTCGGAGACGGCGCTCCCACCGATCTGGAAGAAAGGCTGGCGGGCCGGCTAGCGGCCCGTCGAGCAGCTGATCTCTACCGCTCACCCCGAGTGTTAGATGGCCCCCAAGGGCCCGTTGCCTTGCTGGATGGACGGCAGTTATTAGCCTTTTGCAGTAATGACTATCTGGGATTGGCTAATCACCCCGCCGTAGTGGCTGCCTTGGTAGCTGGGGCTCACCGCTGGGGGGTGGGTGCAGGGGCCGCTCATCTGGTGACCGGTCATCGCTATCCCCACCATGCCCTGGAAGAGGAACTGGCTGCTTTCACCGACCGTCCTCGGGCATTGTTATTCTCCAGCGGTTACATGGCTAACCTGGCGGTAATAAGTACCCTGGTAGGGCGCCACGATAGAGTCTTTGAGGATCGTCTCAATCATGCTTCCCTGTTGGATGCAGCCTACTATGCTGGTGCCCAGTTAAAACGCTATCGCCACAATGATCCGGCGGATCTAGCTACCCTGCTGGCTAGTAGCTCCCAGGGGCGTTTAGTGGTAACCGATGGCGTGTTTAGCATGGATGGCGATATGGCCTCCCTGCCGGCCCTGGCTGAGGTGGCTAACCAGCAAGGTGCTTGGCTGATGGTGGACGATGCCCATGGCCTAGGAGTAATGGGGGAGGGAAGGGGTACCATAGCCCACTACAATTTGGGGCTGGCGGAAGTACCGGTTTTGATGGGTACCCTGGGAAAAGCGTTGGGTACCAGTGGTGCTTTTGTGGCAGGGTCGGAGACCCTTATCGAAACACTAATCCAAGAGGCTCGGGGTTATGTTTACACCACGGCAACTCCACCCGCGTTAGCGGAAGCCACCCGGGCAGCACTACGGATCGTCCAAGAAGAGTCGTGGCGACGCTACCACTTGCAAGAATTAATTGCCCATCTACGGGAGGGGTTGCTATCCCTGGGCCTACAGGCGGGACCAGCGGGTAGCCCCATCCAGCCCATCATTCTGGGAACCCCCCAACGGGCCCTCGCTGCCAGCCAGGCTCTACTGGCAGAAGGTATCCTGGTAAGTGCTATTCGTCCCCCCACCGTTCCCCTGGGAAGCGCTCGACTACGAATTACCATCAGCGCTGCCCACGATTTCTCCCAAGTAGATCGTTTAGTGGAAAGCCTTGGGCGGGTATTGCTCTCTCTACAGGCAGACGAGTAGCCACTACGGAGTAAGGAGCCAGTGAAGCAGTCCTTTCATGGCAAATCCGAGAATTCCCAAACACAACACTAGCAACAGCATCAGAGTTCCAAACGTGCCAGCCTTGGACTCCCGGGCGAGCTGAACAACGATGAACACCATGTAAAGCATGAAACCGGTTAAACCAAAGGTCATGCCGAACCAGGAAACTTGGGCTTCGGTGATTTGCATTGATAAAAATCCATTGTGGAAAACCCCATGGTAGGACAACCCACCGACGGTCGAAAGAGCAATTCCTCTGCTGGATCAAACCCAGCGGTGATCCCTCCCCTAGCAGTGCGGCACTGGGGAGCAGGTCCTGATAAACCCGATTTAGTGTTGTTACACGGCTGGGGTTTTCACAGCGGTATTTGGGAAGAACTAGCCGCTACCTTGGCTCCCCATTGGCATATTCATGGGGTGGATTTGCCGGGCCATGGGGAAAGCCCACCCCCATCAACCAAACTAGATATCCATGACTTTGGGGCAGCAGTAGCAGCAGTGGTTCCTGCGGGGGCAGTTTGGTTGGGCTGGTCTCTGGGAGGCATGATAGCCTTGGCCCGGAGTGCCCATTGTCCCCAGGACCTGGCGGGTGTGCTTGTGGTTGCAGCTTCTCCCCGTTTTATAGCTGGACCAGGTTGGTCAATCGGTATGGCACCGGCGCTATTAGCCGACTTTTCCCAGGGAGTGATGGCAGATTGGCAGGGGACTTTGGGACGCTTTTTGCTGTTGCAAACCCGAGGGATGGCTCGGGAACCGGTAAGAGCGCTGCGAGATTTGATGTTGGCCCTGCCTCCAGATCCAGGGGCATTGGCTATGGGGTTGACCCTACTTGCTCAGACCGATCTGCGCCCTGTACTACAACAAATAACCTGCCCTGGTTTGGTGATCCTAGGAGATCGGGATACGCTGGTATCTCCTAAGACGGCAACGGCTTGGTCTTATTACCGGCCTGATTGGCCAGTTCATCTGCTACCTGATACAGGTCATTTGCCTTTTATTACTCACCGCCCGCTTTTTAGCCAAGTACTTGCTGAATTTGCTCCACGCAATTAATCGATTGTGCGCCATTAATTTTCGTCATTCCCGCGTAAGCGGGAATCCGGTGTCGTTTTCTTTCGGAAGTCTAAGCTAAAATGGTGTGGGTAAAAAAATATAAAGGGTGGAGGATTTATTGTGCACACAGAAATTGTCGGCGAAGGGTGGGACCGCCTAGGAGAACGGCAAGTACCCATGATGGTGGCAGTACACCAGCGGTTACTGCAGCGTTATCCGGACTGTGGGCAACTGACACCCCTGGCCACGGGACGTAGCTTGCAGCGCTTGTTACACACGATGGTGACTGCCGCTCGCCTAGAAGAGGATTCCCTCGAGGTGGCAGAAAGTGGTTTGCTGCGTTTGGGGCGTCGCTATTGGGGAAAGGGGCTGAGGGTAGAACATCTAGCCCTGCTGCAGGAAGTATTTTTGGAAGTTATCGCCGAATTTCACGCTAATTGTTGGGATGACCATTGTCGGCAAGCCTGGCAACAAGTTTTGGAGAATCTCGTTATCCCCCAATTGAAAAAAGGTTTGGAGACATCGCCGTCGCGGGAGACATTCCAAAAAAGTCGAGCACTAACCCCTTTGGTCTCTAAGTGGGTACCCTATGGGCGTTGTTCCGCCTGCCATTGACGCGGCTTGTTATAGGATCACCCAATTAGCCAGCCTACCCTGTGGATCCCCCGCCCCATGTCCCTCTTTACCCTTTCCTCCAGTCACAACTCAACTTTGCCCCTGCTAACTGTAGAAGATTTAAGTGTTTCTTTCGGTGAGCGCTCAGTCGTAGAGGGGGTGTCTTTTAAATTGTGCCGGGGGGAGACGTTGGCGTTGGTAGGAGAAAGCGGCTCTGGTAAGTCGGTGACAGCGCTATCTGTCCTGCAATTACTCCCCTATCCCCTGGCCCACCATCCCAGCGGTCGTATTTTTCTTCAGGATCAAGCACTACTGGGAGCCCACCCAGAAATTCTCCGACGAGTGCGCGGTGACCGGGTTGCCATGGTCTTTCAGGAACCTATGACATCCCTCAATCCCCTGCATACTGTCCACCAGCAAGTAGCGGAAACTCTCTTACTTCACCGAAGATTGGATCGCCAACAGGCTCGTCAACGGACTCTAGAGTTGCTTCATCAAGTGGGACTGGCAGAAGCCGAGAGTCGTCTGGAGGCCTATCCCCATGAGTTGTCGGGAGGACAACGGCAGCGAGTCATGATTGCCATGGCTTTAGCTAATGAGCCGGACCTATTGATCGCTGACGAGCCCACCACCGCTCTGGATGTAACCGTTCAGGCGCAGATTTTGGCGTTGTTACAGGCCCAGCAACAACGTTTAGGTATGGCGCTTCTCCTCATTACCCATGATCTGGGAATTGTGGCCAAAATAGCGGATAGGGTGGCGGTGATGCAGGCGGGGCGGATCGTAGAGACGGGGTCAGTGAGGGAAATATTCGCCAATCCCACCCATTCCTATACCCAGCGATTACTCGCTGCAGAGCCAGGAGGACGCCCCCTAGCACCAGCGGCAGTTGCCCCCATTGTGTTGGAAGGGGAGGGAGTACGGGTATGGTTTCCCATTCGCCGGGGCGTGTTACGCCGTACCGTGGGACATGTCAAAGCAGTGGATGGGGTTTCTTTGACGGTACGGGAAGGTCATACCGTGGGAGTTGTAGGGGAGAGCGGTTCTGGCAAAACTACCCTGGGATTAGCTCTACTGGGGTTGATAGCGAGTCAAGGAACTATTCGCTTTCAGGGGCAATCGCTCCAGGGTTTGCCTCACAAACGGTGGCGGATACTCCGTCGGGAAATGCAGATGGTGTTCCAGGATCCTTTTGGTAGCCTAAACCCTCGAATGTCAGTGGGGGCCATTGTTGGGGAGGGGCTAACGGTACATCGGCTGGGACGAAATGCTGCAGAGCGGGAGCAAATGATCATGACGGCCTTGGAAGATGTGGGATTGGAGGCGGATAGTCGACACCGCTACCCCCATGAGTTCTCCGGTGGCCAACGCCAGCGAATTGCTATTGCCCGAGCCATAGTGCTGAAACCCCGCTTAGTGGTGCTAGATGAACCTACTTCTGCACTGGATCGATCGGTACAGGCGCAGATTGTTGATTTATTGAGGGATCTTCAAGCTCGTTATCACTTAGCCTATCTGTTTATCAGCCATGATCTGAAGGTAGTTCGGGCGTTGGCAGACGAGGTGATCGTAATGCGTGGTGGGCAGGTGGTAGAGCAGGGACAAGGGGAAAAATTATTTCACCATCCCCAGGATCCTTATACCCGTGCCCTGTTTGCTGCAGCGTTTAACATGGCTGATTACAGCAGCTAACCCTAGGACCCTAGGTTTCATCTGTATCCCACGGAGGAGTATCCCCCTCTGCAAAAGCTGTTTCCACGTCGTCATCATCGAAGACTACGTATTCCACTTCGGGATCTTCCATTTGGAAACGAGCCAACTCTAGGAGTAATGACCGGTGCGGTTCCCGAGGAAAAGCCAGCAATAACTTTCCAGCGTGAATACGGAGTGAAATGGATTGAGTCGGATCATCGGCAAAAGTTGCTAACTCATCTAAGGCACTTTCAATATTTTCTGTTAGCCAATTCAGTGCTATCCAACAATCCATGGCAACCTGGCGAGCAGGGGTAGGGTAATCTACTTCCAAAGTAAAAGCGGCAAAAACTTCGGTGTCTATCCCATTGCATTTTAGTTTGTTACTAAATAACGCTGGCCAGTAATTGTTTAACCACTTCCAGAGAATATGATCAGGTTGGTGAAATTGCCGAGTAAAACTATCTAATATTAAATCTGCGGCTTCTTGGCTTTCTGATTGTCCCAGTATTATCAAGCTATAGAAAACACCCAAAAATTCTTCTTCAGTGGCTTGCTCCGACCAGTGAGTTTCATCTCCCAGGTAATAACGAATTTCAGGCAGCATGGTGTGTTCCCGAGCGATGCATTCTTTAATAACCGATTCAGGTAAACGAACACCCATTTCACTGAGGAACTTCATCAATTCTTTTTCAGAGAAATTTTTCAGCCCCTGAACATCAAAGTCTGCCGATTCTTCATCTGCTGGTTCAATTTCTAAGCCCAAGGCATGTCCCGCTAATAAATTAACCAATGCCGTTAGAGCATTAGCGCCTTCGATAACAAATTTTGAACGAGTATGTTGAGGACGTTGTAATACTTCAGTGTAAAAATCACTACTGGCTAATGCTCGAACTGTTGCTAAATGTTGCTCCAGCACTAAATCATCCCTGGTTAGTTTTGCCCAGCGATCAGCTGCTAACTCTACTGCCAATATAAACCCCTGACACCACTGCTCTGCTCCTAAGTTAGAAAGAGTTTCATTTTTTAGGGGTATAAATTCTTGTTCATTTAGCGTATCGCGAAAAGTAGATAAACAATTGCTGAAAGCATGCCACAACGATTTAGGTAATTGTTTCCAGTCAATTACTTCGTCAATGCCTAAAAATTGCTGAAAATAACTACCCTTAAGACCCCCCAATTCAGGAGTAAGAACCCACCCTGTTAGAAAACCATGGAGGACAAGGGGAGGTAAGTGGTGCGGATAAGAAGCTATTTCAGTTAATAAATTATCGAAAGCAAAATGAGCATGACCTGCCATAATTTTTCTCAAAGTTTTAAGTAGGTCTATCCCAGAAACAGGGGGTAGGCAGGATTATTGGTTTCTTCTACATAAGCATAACCGATGCTATCTAAAAAATGCTGAAAATCTTTACGACTAGTGGGTTGAACTTGAATACCCACTAATACTCGGCCATAAGCGGCTCCATGATTTCGATAATGGAACAAGCTGATATTCCAACTACCTCCCATCTTAGTGAGAAAGCGCAACAATGCTCCCGGGCGTTCAGGAAATTCAAAGCGATATAATAATTCGTTATCCACCCCTGGGGCATGACCACCGACTAAGTGACGAATATGAAGTTTAGCCATTTCATTATCAGTGAGATCGGTAACAGGATAACCTAACTCTCGGAGCCGATTCACCAATGCAATCCGCTCCTCATCCCGGTGGCGTAGTTGTACCCCCACAAATACTTGGGCTTTCTTGGGATCTGCCAATCGATAATTAAACTCGGTAATTGCTCTTGGCCCCAAAGCATTACAGAATTCACGAAAGCTACCAGGTCGCTCAGGAATAGTAACAGCCAATAAAGCCTCCCGCCGTTCACCTAATTCTGCCCGTTCAGCAATGTGGCGTAGTCGATCAAAATTAGTATTTGCCCCTGAATCAATAGCTATTAGGGCTTGATCGATTAAGTTGGTACGGGCTAGGTATTTTTTAAGTCCTGCGACAGCTAATGCGCCGGCTGGCTCAGCAATAGAGCGGGTGTCATCAAAAATATCCTTAATCGCGGCACAAATTTCATCGGTAGTTACCAGTACTACTTCATCCACTGTTTCTTGGGCGATACGAAATGGTTCTGCACCCACCTGACGTACTGCTACACCGTCGGCAAAAATGCCCACCTGGCCTAAATCTACTCGCTGCCCCGCTGCCAGAGCAGCGTGGAGACAACCGGCATCCTCGGGTTCGACACCGATCACTTTAATGTCAGGACGCAATGCTTTGACATAGGCTCCAATTCCAGCAATCAATCCTCCTCCTCCCACCGGAACGAAGATGGCGTGGAGATGATCAGGATGCTGGCGTAAAACTTCCATGGCCACAGTACCCTGACCGGCGATCACCAGGGGATCATCGTAGGGATGAACAAAAGTTAACCTTTGGTGATCTGCCAATTCCCGAGCATGCAAGTAGGCATCATCGTAGGCATTGCCATGGAGAACGATTTCTCCCCCCAAGTCCCTCACGGCCTGAACTTTAATATCCGGGGTAGTTTTAGGCATGACGATTAGGGTGCGAATCCCCAGCCGCCGACCGGCTAAGGCCACTCCTTGGGCGTGATTACCCGCTGAAGCAGTTACCACGCCCCGGATTCGAGCTTCCGGATCCAAGTGAAATAGTCGGTTATAGGCTCCCCGCAACTTGAAGGAGAAGACAGGCTGCAAATCTTCTCGCTTTAAGAAAATTCGATTACCAAAGCGGCGGGATAAGCGAGGAGCTGAGTCCAGAGGAGTTTCTCGGGCAACATCATAAACTCGGGCTAGAAGGATATTTTTGATATAGGCATTGAACATAGGCTGATAGGCATTGGAGTCCGCCCCTAATGCGTAGTCGCTCGCCATCGTGGCTCGCTCCTGCGCAT
>CAWUNB010000033.1:0-11905 GCA_963923745.1 uncultured Thiotrichales bacterium | reverse complement strand
GCTTAGATAACGAAACCCGTCAGCGCTGTATTGATGACTTGCTGCGTCGTTATCAGCCTCGAGCCGTTGGATTTACTCTACGCCAAAATGATTCCACCTTGGCGAGTGATTATCTTGGCACGGATGCCACGCCCGATTGGTTTCCTGTAGAAGACACCCGCGCCGCCATTCAACATATTCGGACGGTTTCTAGCGCTAAAATTTTAGTGGGCGGTTTTACCTTTACCGTAAAACCGGTGGAAACGGCTGAATATTTACAACCGGACTTGGCTATTGTCGGCGAGCCGGATGATTTATTAGCTCACTTTGACGAAGTAATTGGGCAAGGGCGTACCGCTGGCATTGCCAATCTGCTGTATTGGCAAGACGGGCAATGGCAACAAAATGAACGGGTTTATTATGGCCCCCTGAATGATCTGGAATACACACCGGAGATTATTAACGAATTAGTGCGTTTCTACGGTGAGCACACGTTGCGGGCCACCCATTTAGCGCCAGTACCGGGATTGGGGAGTGCAGACGGTACCAGTTTGGCTATTGCCGTCGAGATTTCCCGAGGCTGTCCTTGTCACTGTGCTTTTTGTTGTGAGCCGTTTGTCAAAGGGCGAGATCTGCGCTTACGGGATCTGGATGTCGTAGAACGGGAAATTAGAAACTTACTTGGTTTTGGGTTACGTTATTTTTGGTTTGTCTGCTCAGAATTAACTTTTACTAAGGCCCATGTCTTAGCTTTAGCGGAACGCATTATTGCCATCAATGCTACCCTCCCTCAGCCTATTTATTGGCGTTCTTATTTTTTACCGGTAAAATTTGATAAAAATGAAATGCGCATTTTGTTGCGCTCCGGTTTATTGTTAGAGCAAAACGGGTTATTTAGTGATTTAACGAATGATACCTTGACTCAGCTCCATGAACCCTATCGGGTTAAACATGCGCTGCAACATTTACAAGATTTAATTGAATTAAACGAAGAGCCCGAATTTGCTCACCGTAAAATGGAATACTGGATTTTATGGGCTTGGTTAGCTAATCCCTATGCGACTAAACAGACCGTACAGAAAACCATTGCCGATTTCGTGGCTCTCGGGCTGGATCACCATTTTGATGCCGCTTTCAGTTATCCCGCTTTGCGGGTATACGGTTGTTTAGAAAACTTGCCCCAAGACGTACCGGCTCATACCGAGAGAGTAACCCGAGGACAAGATTTTACGCCGTCGGTTATTCATCCCTCTTTTTATCATAATCAGAGTCTACTCAAGCATTTTGGTAGCAAGGATTCTCTGTACCAATTTTTGCGTTATGCCAATGAAACTTTGATGTCTCGCTATTATCGAGTGACCCGTAATTGGGAGCGTTGGTATTATCGCCAAGCGCCTAATACGCTTAATAATTTATTAGCGTCATTAACAGCGACACCATTACCGCTTCCACCCTGGGTAGATCACCCGGATTGCAAGGATCACCACCCGAATCAGAACTGGGCTACCGCCTATCAAGCCTGGCAAGACAGTGGTCGCATTGAGCGACAATTTATCGAGCGCCTTGATAATCAACCAGCCGCCCAAGTGAATGACCTATTAGCGGCTCTACTTCATCAAGGTTTTGCCCAGAGTCAAGGGCTCTGGCAACCGTTATTTGATCATCTGGGGTTATTGGAATCCGCGTGGCCCGTTAGCTCTCCCTATCGAGTATTAGCTTTACTATTATCCCGTTGCGCGGATCACAACGATCTTTATCAGCAATTAGCTGATTACGGTGCGACCGCCTTGGCTTGGTTAAGTTATTATCTTTATGCTCTCGATGTGCAATTGCGTCCTGAATTAAAGTTTCTATCGGCTCCCCTCCCCGCTTTTACTCCCCTCCCATTAATAAGGATGTAATGTTATGCCACCTAAAGTATATAAAGTAACGGCCACCGTCATAAAACAAGAGGGTCATTGTGACGCCTGCCATGAAATAGGCGATCAATTTATTATTGGTGATAAAACCCCCAATGGTTTATGCGCCCATGCCTATCAGGCTATTTTTCCTTTTGCTATGGGGTATCGCTACGATGCCCGCTATCGCTGGGATGCCGAGCCTAATAGAACAACTTTAGCCTGTCCGGATCCCGATAATCCGGTCGTTTTTGAATTAACTCGGGTAGAAGGGTAATTCATCCTTATATAAGGTAGAGACGGGTATGGAGCGGTTAGTTTTTACAGCGTGGCAGCAATCAGAGCAAAATCTGGTTACTCTATTTAGAACAGTGGCCGCTCAACAGCCGGAAGTATTGGCTGTGGTCGGAGCCGATGGCACCGCCTGGAGTTATCGCCAACTGGATCAATTAAGTGATCAATTGGCCGGTTGCTTGCAAATGCAGGGTGTTAAACCCCGCACCGTCGTTGCCTTATTATTAGATAAGTCACCGGATTATATTTTAGCCGCCTTGGCTATTTTAAAAACCGGTGCGGCTTATTTACCCCTGGAATTAGCCTATCCTACCCGCTTTATTGAAAACATTTTTCAGGAAGCGAAACCGGCGGCGGTGATTAGTAAACGGGCCTGTATGGCCGCTTTGCCCGCTAACCATTCTGTTGCCAGCGTCATTCTCGATGAATGTGATTGGCATGAGACCAATCGATCCGTCGTTCTGGACAATCCCCCCATCAGCGGGGCCGATTTAGCTATTTTAGGTTATTCCTCGGGAACCACCGGGCGTCCAAAAGGGGTATTGGTATCCCACCAGGCCGCGCTCTATGCCTATGCTAAATTTTGGCAAGATCTGCAAAATGTGGGAGAAGTGGATCGCTTTGCCTATACCACTTTTATTGCCTGGGATGCCCTTAATCCCCTGAGTGCCGGTGCCACCGGATTTGTCGTTCCCGATGCTTATTGTTACGACCCGTTACGTTTGGTTGGTTTCTTTCAACAACATAACATTCAGCATACGGTATTTACTCCGTCTTTACTCAATTCGGTACTACTGCGTATTCCTGCCGGTGAATTACACTCTAAACTGGCCGCTCTTAATCTTATTTGGTTAGGAGGCGAAGTAACGACCCATGATTTAGTGATACGGGCACTGGATCGCCTGCCCCATACCACATTTATGAATAATTACGGCCCCACCGAATGTTTTGTGATTACTCAAGGGGTGCTCCAGCGCGAAGACGGATTAAATGCTTCCCATTGTGCTTCAGTGGGTCGAGTGTTGCCGGAAATGATGATTCGCTTGCAAAATGAGCAAGGCCAATTAGTCGCGCCTGGTGAAACGGGGGAATTATTGGCCACCGGCCCTTGTTTAGCCGATGGTTATTTAGCTAATCCTGAATTGACCGCTGAAAAGTTTATTGCTATCGACGGTGTCACTTATTATAAAACCGGTGATGATGCCTTTTTACTGGCTGATGGACGATTGGTTATTACCGGGCGTCACGATTCTACGGTGAAAGTCCGAGGCTATAACGTCAATTTGGCGGCTATTGAAGCGTTACTTAAACAAGAAACCGATATTGCCGACTGTGTGGTACTGGCCGTCGGTGCCGAAGGTCAAGACAAGTATTTAGTGGCCTTTGTCGTAGCCACGGCTAACGCTGGTTGGAAAGTCGATGAAGTGACGGCCAGTTGCCCACCATTAAGTCAGCGCTTGGGCCATCAATTGGCTCATTACATGGTTCCTTCCGTTTATTTTCAGCTCGACAGCATTCCGGTGGATCAATCCAGCCAAAAAGCCGACAAAAAACAATTGCTGGCGTTGGCTCAATCCCAGAGCAATACTCAACATCAGGGTTCTTTATTACCAAGCCATGTTAGTTCAGCACTGGAGTTATCGCTCAATCAGCAGCAAGAATTATTGCGAACGGTAGCAGAACGGCTATTACGCTTGGCCTCCCATTCCCTATCCTTCCACGACAACTTATTCGATAAAGGATTACACTCCCTGCTGGCGGTTGAACTGGCTATGCAGATTGAGGGCTTATTTGGTTGTCGAATTTTTATCGAGGAAATTTTTAGCTTAAACTCCGTTACTAGCCTTATTGCCCATATCCACGGTCATCAATTTAAAACCCCAAGTAATATTATTGCCGATGGCAATTTTACTTGGCCGACTGACGTTCCCCCGGCGACTAATGCTATTGTTCCTTTACCGCAAGCCCAGCATCTATTACTCACCGGGGTAACAGGGTTTGTCGGCATTTACATGTTGTGTGAATTACTGCGCCACTCTAAAGCCACTATTACCTGTTTAGTTCGCACCCATGAGCGCACACCTCAGCAGCGAATTGAGCAGCAATTGGCTTATTATCAATTAGCCGTGGATCGGGCCGGACTAGAACAACGGGTCAATTTTGTCGTGGGTAATTTGAGTTTGCCCCAGTTCGGCATGGCGGATACTGATTACCAAGCACTCTGCCAAAATATTGATCTAATTTTCCATTGTGCCGCAGCTGTTAATTTTATTTTCTCTTACAGCCAGCTAAAAACCACCAATGTGGATGGTACCCGTCATTTAGCCCAATTCGCCCTCACTGGGCGACGCAAGATGATTCATTTTGTTTCTACTACGGGAGTGTATCCCGAACCCCAGATTGGGAGCGATGGTAGCGTCGAGCTATTTGGTGAAGACATCGTTCCAGAGGCGCTACTACCGCGCCTCTATACTGGCTATTCCGTTTCTAAATGCGTTGCCGAGAAAGTCGTACAAAATGCCCAAACTTTGGGATTAGCTATTAATCTTTATCGGCCCGGCAATATTGGCTCGGATCAAGTGCGCCATATTGCTAATCCCCAGGATACCTTGTTATTAGTTTTAAATGCTTGCCGGAAAATCCGCGCCGCGCCTTGTGATAAAGCTTGGTACTTTGAAGCGACTCCGGTTGATTTTGTGGTAGAGGCGATTGTGGCTATTGCTGGCCAAGAACAACAACCGGGTCAGTGTTTGAATATTTATTCTGAGCCCTTAGAAGCCAATCGGGTATTTGAATTACTCTATCAGCGGGGTGAGATTGATACTATGCTGCCGTTTGCCGATTGGTTGCAGCGACTCCGGCAAGTAGGACGTGCTACTAATCAGCCTATGCTACAAATTATGGCCGATACGATTTTAACGGAAGAGAAGTTTTTTATTCAGGAATCCGGATTATCACAACAGAACTTCCAAACGCAGCTGCAACGCTGCGCTTTAACCTTGCCGTTAATGACCCCCAGTTACTGCATAGCCATGCGTGGTGGAACCAATAAAAGCTAAGCTTCTGTAGCAAGCTATTGCTCCAATAAGCGTCCTAACAACCGCTCGATTTCTGCTAATCCCATCTGGCCTTCCAGTTGGGTTTTGAGTTGATTTTGTCGCCCCTGGCGAATTTGCCGTTGAGCTTCTAGTAACGTGGCAAAATCCACCTGGCCCGCTTCGTAACCAGCTAAGGCTGAGCGAAAAGTCAATTCAGCTTGGGGCAACAACGATTTGGTTATGAGTGCTTCACTGCGCTGTGCACTTTCCAGGGCTGCGAGGTTTTCTGCCAATGTAGCTTGGAGTTGATCGGCTGTGGCGTTGCGCTGTGCCTGAGCAGCTTCTGCTTGTGCCTGAGCTTGGTGTTCCTGATGACGGCGAGAGTCTTGTTGGAGTGGAATGTTTACCTCCACCATGACATCCCACGCCCGAGTGGAGCCTTGAAATTGGTTAGCGGCAACTCCCAAAGTGAAATCAGGGTAGCGGTTACGGTAGGTCAGCTCGCGATTTTTTTCCGCCCCCCGCCAACGCGACTCGGCAGCAGCCAGAGTGGGACTAGCGGCTATCAACTGAGCCACTAATTGATCTGGCACTAACTGAGTCGGGGTTGGTAATGAAGGTAACTGTTGGGCATCAGCCAGAGGTGCTGTTGCGGGTCGAGCCAGCAACCGATTGAGACGGATATCCTGTTGGCGGCGTTCCCTGGTTAGGGCGAGTAATTCATTATTGAGGTTGGTTTGTTCTACTTGTGCCCGAATGACGTCTTGCTGCACTCCGAGACCAGCGGCGTAGCGGGCCTGAGTCACTTTTTCTAGACGTACCATGAGCGCCAGAATTTCTCGGGTAAGGGCTTCGTTGTGGGCCAGGTAGTAGCGTTGTGCTTGGCTAATTTTGACCTGGGAAGCGACCTCCGCCCAACTAGCTGATGCCATGCCCTGGGCGCTGATCGCTTCTTGTTCAGCGATTCCTTGCTTCAATGCCCGTTTGCCAAACCAAGGAATTTCCTGCATCAAGGTATAGCGGGCACTCGCCACTCGATCTGGCCACAAACTAGGGTCTTGTTGTCCGCTGCGGGTAATATCCATGAGTTCGCTGCGGAATCGAGGATCGGGAAATGCCCCCGCTGGTTCAACTCCTTCTCTAGCGGCCAGCGCTTCCTGACGACTGGCAATCACTTCTGGGTTATGGTCCCGGGCCAGGGCCAGCAGTTCTTCCAGGCTAGCTCCAGGCGGGTTGGCTTCCGATAAAGTCCCTCCCTGGGCAATCAACCCCCAGACTAATAGAGCTATGGAGAGGTAGGGCTTGCTAGAGACGATCATGGGGATGGTAAAAATACTAGGGTGCACCCTCTAAGTGGGTGATGGTCATTTCATTATCCAAGGCAAAGCGAATTTTCTGCCCCTCAGTTAGGTGTTGCAGCCAACGGGTTTCCTTAACCTTAAAAACCATTGTCATGGCCGGCATACCGTTAGGCAATGGACCATGGGCAATGAGCAATTTTCCACCGGGAGCATCTACCCGTTTGATAACCCCCTCTGCTAGCGCCATTTCTGCCCCACTAATTTGGGCTGCATGATGGTGAGAGTGATCCACTGGCTTAGCAAGGTCATTAGCTGATATCAAAGAAAAAGGGGTTATTGCCAAAACGGCTGCTAATACAGTCGGTAGGTGTTTCATTGCGTACCTCCAAGTTTTGGATGGGGCAATGTATCACGAGTCACTTACCGTCGGTCATCGCCTTGCTTGATTCAAGTTAAGGATCACCTATTCCCTAACCCTTAGGGTAGCCCCCTGTTGTATGGAGCAGTACTTCAAGCCTACGGGGGGTTTATGACCGGAACGTTTACCACGGCAACGGCACGGAATATCTTTTTCGGGGGAACCGTTTTTTTCTTCCTGTTATTCCTAGCCTTGACTTATCAAAATGAGCAAATCATCCCACAACGGGATCAACGGGCCCAATTAGCGGCCAATCCTCACATTGCGGCTGGAAAACGGGTATGGGAGACCAATCAATGTATTGGTTGCCATACCTTATTGGGCGAAGGCGCTTATTTTGCCCCTGAGCTGGGCAATGTTTACAAACGCCGAGGCCCGGATTTTATTAAAGCCTGGATTAAAGCCCAGCCCACGGGTACGCCGGGTCGTCGTCAGATGCCGCAATTTAATCTGACCGATCAGCAGTTGGATGATCTGGTGGCGTTCCTCAAGTATGTATCGGAAATTAATACCGCCAACTGGCCACCCAATATCGAAGGCTAAGGGAGGAAGATACCCATGCAATACCGATCCCAAGCCGTTGCCAAGTATTACTTCACGGCGGCCATTGCCCTATTTGTTGCCCAGATTCTTTTTGGGCTCATTATGGGCTTGCAGTATGTTGTTGGGGATTTCTTATTCCCGGCGATTCCATTTAATGTCGCCCGCATGGTTCATACCAATGCTCTGATTGTGTGGTTGCTCATGGGGTTTATGGGAGCCGCTTATTACTTAGTGCCTGAGGAAGCAGAAACGGAATTATTCAGTCCGAAACTGGCGCTAGGAACTTTTTGGGTCTTTTTAGCCGCAGCGGCGTTAACCGTATTGGGTTATTTGATGGTGCCTTATGCCGGTTTAGCTAAAATGACCGGTAATGACTTGCTTCCCACCATGGGTCGTGAGTTTCTGGAACAGCCGTTACCTACTAAATTGGGCATCGTGGTGGTTGCTTTAGTTTTCCTATTTAATATTTCCATGACCATCCTAAAAGGGCGCAAGACAGCTATTAGCTTAGTTTTGCTAATGGGATTGTGGGGATTGGCGATTTTCTTCCTGTTCTCCTTTTACAACCCAGATAATATTGTTAAAGATAAATATTACTGGTGGTGGACGGTGCATCTGTGGGTAGAAGGGGTGTGGGAATTAATTTTGGGAGCCATTTTAGCCTTCGTACTGATTAAAGTGACAGGGGTTGATCGGGAAGTTATTGAAAAATGGTTATATGTCATCATTACCCTGACGCTCATTACCGGCATTATTGGTACTGGTCATCATTATTACTGGATTGGGACGCCAGAGTACTGGCAATGGTGGGGGTCTATTTTCTCCGCTTTGGAACCGATTCCGTTTTTTGTCATGACCCTGTTTGCTTTCAATATGGTCAATCGGCGGCGGCGGGAGCATCCCAATAAAGCAGCGACCCTGTGGGCATTAGGTACTGGTGTGATGGCTTTCCTGGGAGCCGGCGTATGGGGTTTCCTCCATACCCTTAGCCCAGTGAATTATTACACCCATGGAACCCAAATTACTGCCGCTCATGGTCACTTGGCTTTCTTTGGGGCCTACGTCATGGTGGTATTAACCATGATTTCTTATGCCATGCCTCTCATTCGGGGACGGGCGGCTAATTCTAACCGCGCCCAAGTGATGGAAATGTGGGGATTCTGGTTGATGACGATCTCCATTGTTTTCATCACGCTGTTCCTTACAGCGGCGGGTATTCTGCATGTTTGGCTACAACGGATGTCCGCTCACCCCCTATCCTTTATGGATACCCAGGCCCAAACCGTTCTGTTCTATTGGTTACGGGAAATCTCCGGGCTAGTATTCCTGGGAGGATTAGTGGCTTACATCTGGAGTTTCTTCTGCAAGGATGAACCGGCTCAGGCTTAAGCATGACTGAAGTTATTAGCAATACTCAACAACCGGCTAAAGGGCCGGTTGTTGTTTCCATACCGACGAAGGCCCATTATCCCCCCGGGGATCTCGCTATCTGGGTATTTATCCTGGCAGAATTGTTGGCGTTTGGCGTATTTTTTGCCGCTTATGCCATAACCCGCACAAATCATTTGGCTTTATTTAATGAAATGCAGCTGAATTTGGATCGACGATCGGGAGCAATTAATACTGGGTTGCTTATTACGGCCAGTTGGTGCGTTGCACGGGCGGTTGCCGCCATTAAGGAAAATAACGCTTCCACCAGTGCTCGTTGGTTGGGAGCGGGAATACTAGCGGGCTTAGGTTTCATTGTCATAAAACTGGTGGAATATCATGACAAATTAGCCCTAGGTATTAATTTAGCTAGCAACATTTTCTACATGTTTTACCTATCTCTTACTTTCTTTCATTTTATGCACGTGCTGTTAGGGTTGGCTATCTTAGGGATTGTATGGCTAAAAACTCGGCGTGGCGGTTATAGCGCTCAAGAGCATAGTGGCATGGAAACCGGTGCGTCCTATTGGCATATGGTGGATTTAGTCTGGGTGATTCTTTTTCCTTTGGTTTATGTCATACATAGTCCGACTGGGCTGTAAAATATTATTATTGCCATCGTTAATCTGCTATTAACCTATATCAAGGAACCTCAAACCTCTCCATGGAATTCTCTTGCCATCAGCGGAGTGCCGCTGTATTCCTCCAACCTGGCGGAGATCATCATGAAACGAGTAAATTGGCTTACAGGGTCATTTATTATTGCGGCCCTCCCTTTTGCCACAGCTTTAGCAGAAGAGAGTACGGCTGAAGGTAAACACGGTATTTCATCGGCTGAAGTGAGCTATCAAGCGGGAGGGTCTCCCCTGGCCAATGTCGAGATGTATCAAGACATTAATCCAAAAGCACCCGCGATGACCAAAGCCGAATTTGATCAAGCTCGGCAGATTTATTTTGAACGGTGTGCCGGCTGTCATGGGGTGTTACGGAAAGGCGCGACGGGCAAACCGTTAACACCGGATAAAACCCTGCCTAACGGCACTGAATATCTAAAAGTATTTATTAAATACGGCTCACCAGCCGGTATGCCTAACTGGGGCACGTCGGGGGAACTCTCCGATGAACAAGTCGATTTAATGGCCCGTTATGTGCAACAAACCCCTCCCCAACCCCCAGAATACGGCATTAAAGATATGATGGCGACCTGGAAAGAGATTATTCCAGTCAGCCAACGCCCCACCAAGAAGATGAACGGCTATAATTTGGCTAACATCTTTTCTACGACTTTACGGGACGCCGGAGAAATTGCTTTAATTGATGGCGATACCAAAGAAATCATTAACGTTATCAAAACGGGTTACGCCGTTCATATTTCCCGTATGTCTGCTTCCGGACGCTATCTTTATGTCATTGGTCGAGATGCCAAGATCAATCTTGTCGATCTGTGGATGGAAAAACCAGACAACGTGGCTGAATTAAAAATTGGTCTTGAAGCCCGTTCCGTAGAAACTTCCAAATACCAAGGTTATGAAGATAAATATGCGATTGCCGGTTCGTATTGGCCACCGCAATTCGTGGTCATGGAAGGGGATTCGCTAAAACCGTTGAAAATAGTTTCTACTCGGGGCATGACTGTCGATGGCGATTATCACCCTGAGCCTCGCGTAGCCTCCATCGTTGCGTCCCATTTTCATCCTGAGTTCGTAGTCAATGCCAAGGAAAGCGGCAAAATTATGATGGTGAATTATCAAGATCTGGATAATCTAAAAATCACCACCTTAGATGCCGCTAAGTTCCTCCATGATGGCGGTTTTGATTCCACGGGTCGCTACTTTTTAGTCGCCGCTAATGCGTCCAATAAAGTGGCGGTGGTAGATACCAAAGAAGATAAATTAGTGTCATTAGTGGATGTGGGTAAAACCCCCCATCCTGGGCGTGGTGCTAATTTTGTGGATCCCCAATTCGGTCCGGTATGGGCTACTGGTCATTTAGGCGATGAGACCATTTCCGTTATTGGCACCGATCCGGTCAAACATAAAGCCGGTGCGTGGAAAGTGGTTCGGGTATTAAAAGGCCAAGGGGGTGGTGCGTTATTCATCAAGACCCATCCCAAGTCGAAAAATTTATGGCTGGATACTCCCCTCAACCCAGAAGCCAAAATCAGTCAATCCGTTGCGGTCTATGACATTGCCCATTTAGACAAAGGCTTTGATGTACTGCCCATTGCCGAATGGTCGGGATTAGGGGAAGGAGCCAAGCGGGTAGTGCAACCGGAATATAACCAGGCCGGTGACGAAGTGTGGTTCTCGGTATGGAGCGCCAAGGATAAGGAATCAGCCATTGTGGTGGTGGATGACAAGACCCGCAAACTGAAAGCAGTTATTCGGGATTCTCGTTTGATTACCCCCACCGGTAAATTCAACGTCTACAACACTCAACACGACATTTATTAATCCGCCGCCATGAAACTCGCCCTGTCCCTATTAGGGGGGTTACTGGTGGCTACGCCAACTCTGGGGGCTGAGTTGTCCCTAGCCCGCCAAGCCGAGTTGGTGCGACTGGTACGTCAGGATTGCGGGTCTTGTCATGGTATGCGACTGACGGGGGGACTGGGTTCCCCCCTAACGGCCACGGCCCTGCAGGACCGTTTCCCTCCGAGTTTAGTGGCCACGGTATTGGATGGACGGCCCGGGACGGCCATGCCGCCGTGGCGAGCTTTCCTCAGTGAAGCCGAGGCAACCTGGATCGTTGCCCAACTTCAAGCCGGTTTTCCAGGAGGTGATCCGTGATCCCTTTGCTGATCCGTCTACTGGGTAGCGTGATAGCCCTCGTTCTCACCGCGTGCAGTTCCTCTCCGTTGCGGGGTACCGGTGATCTGGGGCTGATTGTGGAGCGAGCTCAAGGTCGGGTGGTGGTGGTGGACAGTTCAGCTCGCACCCTATTGGGACGCATTGACGGTCTCGGGGATCTCTCCCACGCTTCCGTGGTGTTCTCCCGAGATGGCCG
>CAWUNB010000032.1:0-11918 GCA_963923745.1 uncultured Thiotrichales bacterium | reverse complement strand
GTATCGTCGGCAGCGTCAGATGTGTATAAGAGACAGTGGGTCCTACCTGTGACTATGCCCTCCCCTAGCTACCCTAATCCCCATCGTGGTCAGTACTGGGCCAGTTACCTAGCTAAGCAGCGAGAGCGTTTGCCGGATGTCCATCCTGAACCCGTTGTGGAAGGGCGCTTGACGCGAATGGTGGGATTAACTTTGGAGGCTGTGGGGGTACAGGCAGCAATTGGGGGACGATGTCAGTTATTGCTGCCCAAGGGGCAGAAAGTTAACGCAGAAGTAGTTGGTTTTTCTGGAGAAAAGCTTTTTCTCATGCCTACTGGCGATATCCGAGGATTGGCACCGGATGCTCGGGTAATCCCCGGAGCCGGGGTACTGGAAGCGCCGGCGGGCTACGGATTACTGGGCCGAGTGTTAGACGGCGCGGGAGAACCCTTGGATGGTTTAGGGCCACTACAAGTCACTGCCCGCATGTCTTTATCCGGCACAACTATTAATCCCCTAGCCCGGCGACCTATTCATGAAACTCTGGATGTGGGGGTACGAGCTATTAACGCCCTGCTTACCGTGGGGCGAGGTCAGCGCATGGGATTGTTTGCCGGCTCTGGCGTGGGCAAGAGCGTTTTGTTAGGGATGATGACTCGCTTTACCGAAGCAGAAGTGGTGGTGGTGGGGCTCATTGGTGAACGGGGACGGGAGGTAAAAGAATTCATTGAACACAGCCTGGGGGCGGAGGGTCGCGCCCGTTCCGTGGTGGTGGCGGCCCCTGCCGATGCTCCTCCGTTGCTGCGGATGCAGGGAGCAGCTTTGACCACCAGCATTGCTGAATGGTTTCGGGATCAAGGGCGGGACGTGTTACTGCTGATGGATAGCCTGACTCGCTATGCCCAAGCAGGCCGCGAGATCGCTTTGGCCATTGGGGAGCCTCCGGCTACCAAGGGCTATCCCCCTTCAGTGTTTGCCAAGCTTCCAGCGCTAGTGGAACGGACAGGGAATGGCGATGTGGGGGGAGGATCTATCACTGCTTTCTATACTGTACTGGCAGAAGGGGATGACCAGCAGGATCCCATTGCCGATTCGGCCCGTGCGATTTTAGACGGCCACGTAGTGCTATCCCGTGCCCTCGCGGAATCTGGTCACTACCCCGCTATCGATATCGAAGCATCCATTTCCCGGGTCATGCCCAGCATTGCTAGCCAGCGCCATCAGGATACGGCTCGCCGCTTCAAACGACTCTATTCCACTTACCGGCAAAATGCTGACCTTATCAGTGTAGGAGCCTACACCCCTGGCTCCGATGCTAGGGTGGATGAAGCCATTGCCATCTACCCTAAATTACAGGACTTCCTGCAACAGGGAATGAACCAACCCTGTCCTATGGTGGAAAGCCAGGAAGCGCTAAATCGATTGATTCGTCTGCCCTAGCTCACCCATGCCTATTCCTCCCCTATTACACCTAGATCTGGCTACTACCTTGCTATGGGAGATATTACAAAGCAACCAGGGGACCGATTCTGTACTGAAAAAAGGGTTTGCTGCCCATCCCCAATTAGGGGCCCGGGATCGCCATACCCTCACCGATACAGTTTACGGTGGGCTGCGGGCTCTTCGTTCCTTGGGTTATCGACTTCATCATCCCAGCGTTTTCCCTACTGATCTGACTCAAGTTCGGGAGCGGCTAGCTCTGCTGATCGCAGCACCTCAGGGTGAGGAGTGGTTAGCCAGGGCCTGGCCCGCTATTTCCCTTGATGCCGCTAATCGTCTGCAACAGGCTCTGTCTTCCTTGCCAACTTTGCCCCCAGAAGTCCAGGCTGATTTACCTGACTGGATTTATCAACCATTATTAAAAGAGTTAGGGGTAGCAGAACTGGCCATCTTAGGAACTGCCCTCAATGCTCCAGCCCCTCTAGATGGGCGAGTTAACCGGATTGAACGAGCTGTTCTGGTAAGTCAACTGGAGGAATGGGGACTAATAGTCAACCCCACGCCCTGGTCGCCGTGGGGGTTACGTTTTACAGGGCGGCCATCCTTGAAGGATTTTCCTTTTTATCAACAAGGTTTATTGGAAGTCCAAGACGAGGGTAGTCAACTCATTGCTCCCCTACTAGCTCCCAGGCGGGGAGAAACGGTAGTGGACTTTTGTGCTGGAGCTGGGGGGAAAACTTTACACATCGCTAGTTTGATGGCGGACACTGGCACCCTTTACGCCTGTGATCCTGCCGAAAATCGGTTGTCTCAATTACGTCAGCGAGTCGCTCGAGCTGGGTTACAGCGAGTACAAGTAGTTCGTAGCGACGACGGAGAAGCTAGAGCTTTGCGGGCGCTAAAGGGGAAAGTTCACCGGGTGCTGGTGGATGCCCCCTGTACCGGCAGCGGTACCCTTCGTCGTCATCCGGAGATTAAGTGGCAGCGCCACGATTTAGCTCGATTGGTAGCGGAACAGGGACGGATTTTAGCGAGGGCAGCCGCTTTGGTACGCCCTGGTGGCTGCTTGGTATATGCCACCTGCAGTTTGCTACCAGCAGAAAATCAGCAGGTAGTAGATGATTTTCTTGCCAACCATCCGGCTTTCTACCGCCAACCGGTAGGGCCTCGGTTAGCGCGTTATACCGCCAATCTACCGCTGGATGGCCCGGATTTGCGGCTATGGCCTCATCGTCATGGCACGGATGGTTTTTATGGAGGGGTATTGGTGAAAGCGACTATATGAATTGATAATTCGCATATTCATATATTAGAAGATTCATATAAACTGGACTTTATGCAGTGGGGAAATACGCCACTGCCCTAGCCCCCCCTTCAAACAAGGAGTCGTAACCATGAAAAACATGCGTGGTTTTGTTGATCCTATTTCGCTTGGCTTCCTGATTGCAGTTGCCGCTACTACGGTTGTCGTCAATAAAGAACCGGTCCACACCGATACCGTCGCCGTTGTCCAGCCTGCTTTTGATTCCGGTGCGGTATCCACCGCGAGTGCCAACCAAATTCACGACCGTTAAAAACTTAATTCTTGGTTAGATAATTTGCCGAGAGTTATGTATTAGCCGTTTTTCCTTTCGCCCCGCCTGCCCACCAAATGCGGCAGGCACCCTCGTCAGACACCATGCACGGACCTACCGGATTGCGGGGAGTGCAGGCACCGCCGTAGAGGCGACATTCGGTGGGATATTTGCGACCTAAAACTACTTGGGCGCAATCACAACCTGCTGGCATTTCCCCGGCTCGACGGCGAGTGCCAGTCGGCGCGGGGAAAGCCAAGCGGGCGTCGTGGGCCTGGTATTGAGTCCGCAGAGCAAACCCTGATTGGGGGATTAGTCCAATTCCCCGCCAGGGAGCATCCACTACCGTTAAGGTTTCTGCCAGTAATTGCTGCGCCAGGGGATTTCCACCTGGGCGAACAACTTCTGGGTAACAATTATCCAGGAATAGCCGATCATCCAATCGCTGGCGTAGTACTGAATACATGGCAGCTAACAAGCTAACGGGGGTGAATCCCGCCACGGCAGTCGGTATCCGATAGTCATCCACCACGAATTGCCATTCCTGTGGCCCCATCACAGTTGCTACGTGGCCTGGGGCTATCAACGCCTGGAAACCGGGTGTATCGCTCGCCAATAACATCGCTACCGCTGGCCAAGTTAGCCGGGCTGACAGCAATAAGTAGAGGTTGTCAGGTAGACCTTCTGCGATCATGCCGGCCACTGGGGCGGTGGTAGTCTCAAATCCGGCAACAAAAAAGACTACCGTTCTCTGAGGGTTAGCCTTGGCAATGGCTACTGCTTCCTGGGGTGAGGCAATGGGGCGAACGTCACCACCTGATGCCTTAGCCTGTTCCAAGGAACGAATTTCCCCCTTGGGAACGTTCACCGGCACCCGCAACATATCCCCAAAAGCAACCAAAATAACCCCTTGATCTCGAACTAGTCGAATCGCCTCATAAATATCCTCTTCGGGACAAATACAAACTGGGCAACCAGGCCCCGGAATCAACTCGACTTTGGGTGGTAACGCAGTCCGCAATCCTGCCAGAGTAATAGCTCGCTCGTGCCCACCGCAGACATTCATTAGTCGTACTGAGTTTGAGAGAGGCAGAGCGTGAATGCGGGTTAACCAATCTTGGGCAGTGAGAGGCACGAGCTATTCCCCTTCAATAGCAAGAATCTGATCAAATAACTCCCACGCCGAGCGGGCATCTTCTTCTGTCATGCGTTGAATGGCATAGCCCACGTGAATCATCACAAAATCCCCTGGCTTTATTTCTTCACCTTGGAGCAAAAACAAGCTAACTTCTCGAGTAACCCCCTTAGCTTCACAGCGGGCATTAAAACCATCGATGGCTTGCACTTGCATGGGAATTCCTAAGCACATAATTTTTCCTCGGAAGTTCACCAGGGGATAAGTGAACCCTAATGTTTTAGCAAAAAAAGAGAGGGCATGAACAGATTTTGCTGGTTATCCACTCCATCCGTTATGATTGAGGGAGCAGCGTTCCGGTAAGTAACTGATAGCCCTCGGAGGGTAGATAGTTTCGCTGGTTGATGCAACGCGGAATTGGGTGGGCCGTTTACAACACCTCTCTCCGGTTACTGCCGTCGCCCAGGAATTAGTACGATTTGATATGCAACAAATGGAAAATCCAGAAATTTCCGGTGTGGAGTATCAACAAGGCACGTTGGCCGGATACGAAGTCCGCGAATACCTGTTGGAAAAATGGGGACGAGAGTGCGCCTATTGCGGGGCAAAAGATACACCATTACAAATTGAACATATCCATCCAAAGGGCGTGGTTTTTCGGGGGGCTTTGATGAGCAAAATTTACGATTTAATCGCGATTGGTGGTGGTAGCGGCGGGCTTTCCGTAGTGGAGCGAGGCGTTTCTTACGGTGCTCGTTGTGCTGTTGTCGAGGCGCAACGGCTGGGAGGAACTTGCGTCAATCTGGGTTGTGTCCCTAAAAAAGTTATGTGGTTTGCGGCTGATCTAGCCCATGCCCTAACAGATGCCTCTGGTTATGGTTTTCAATTATCGAGTTCTATTGGTTTGGATTGGTCAACCTTATGTGCAGCCCGGGATCGTTATATTAAGGGAATTAATGATTGGTACGGTACCTACTTAGCTGATTCAGGTATTGATGTCATTTCTGGCTACGCTCGCTTCTTAGATCCCCATACTTTGCAGGTGGGAGAACAAGTTTATCAAGCAGAGCATATTTGTATTGCTCCTGGTGGTCGGCCATCAATTCCCTCTATCCCAGGGGCAGAATATGGCATTACTTCCGATGGCTTTTTTGCATTAACTACTCAGCCTAAACGGGTAGCCATTGTGGGAGGTGGCTATATTGGTGTGGAGTTAGCCGGTTTGCTAAAAGGTTTAGGTAGCGACGTTACTTTATTCCTACGGGGACAACACTTCTTAGAAAATTTCGATGCGTTGTTACGGGATACGCTGCGGGAAGAAATGCAGGGTGCTGGTATTAATATCCTTTCCCATACTTCGCTGGAACGAATAACGCGGGAAACAACGGGTACTCTAACTCTCCATATTCAAGGGGGGCGATGTTTTACCGATTTTGACGCCCTGATCTGGGCAGTGGGGCGCACACCGGCTAGCGATGGATTACAGTTAGAGCAGGCGGGAGTTACCGTTACCCCAGAGGGGTATATTCCTACTGATGAATATCAGAACACCAATGTAGCAGGGATCTATGCAGTGGGAGACATAACTGGTCGTATTGCATTAACACCAGTTGCTATTGCCGCTGCCCGCCGACTCGCTAACCGATTATTTGGTGGACGTCCTACTGATCGATTGGATTATGAAAATATACCCACAGTAGTATTCAGTCATCCTCCCATGGGAACGGTTGGTCTATCAGAAGAACAAGCGAGAGCTAAATATGGCGACGCGGTAAAAATTTACCAGACTCAATTTACTCCCATGTATTCAGTATTTACTTCCCATCCTAGCAAAACTGCTATGAAGTTAGTGTGCATAGGAGCAGAGGAACGTATTGTGGGTATTCATCTTATTGGCCGAGGTACCGATGAGATGCTCCAGGGCTTTGCAGTGGCGTTACGGATGGGGGCTACCAAAGCAGACTTTGATAGTACAGTAGCTATTCATCCCAGTAGTGCTGAAGAATTGGTAACACTACGTTAATTCCTTTGTTTAAGTTCCTTTGTTGATTTCACTCTCGCTTCCTTCGATTTTTTTGTGAAGCGGGAACAGCATCTAGCACTGGTTTTAACAAAATATTCGCTAAATTTGCGAATTTATTACCTGCGCTCAAACTTGCGTAAGTTGGATATGCTCGGCGTAAATAAATATCTCTATCTAGTTCACTTTCATTATAGCTATCTCCTTCATATTTTTCACGAGCAACACTATCGGCTTTTTTAATGTTATTATTTTCTTTCATGCTTTCAATAAAAGCGAAACCTGTCTTAATATTAAGGGGCAATGGACTTGTCATACCCTCCCTCCAAGCATTGAAAATTTCAGTAAATAATTTTTTTGCTTCCTCATAACTAATTGGTTTTAATTCAACTACTCCCTGTTTGCTCAAGATAATAGTAGTAGTTGGGTGATCATGACTAATAAGCTGATAACTTAAATGCTTGACCCAATGCCGAAGAATGACATCTAACCGATAAGATTTTTTTTCTACCAATAAATTACCACTCTCAAGAACAATTCTTGCTCTCTCTTTATTTGCATTCAGTCTAATATCGCCTAATTCATCAACAACGATTGGTGTTTCATTATCAAGTAAAAAATTAAATTTTTCTTTTATCTCTAATTTATTAGGCCATTCTTCCGAGTATTTCTTATATTCTCTAAATAAGTTGTCCATAGGATTAATAATATCATCTTTCATCACACCAGCAAATCCACCCGCTGCTAATTGCCCTTGTTTTTCAATGCGCTCTAATATTTTTGTTGATTCATGTTCTAGTGAACTAGAAGTTCCCTCATTATCCACAACCCATTTTTGCCCTTTGATGAGTTCATCTTGTAACTTCCAAAGCTCCAAATTATTTAATGTAAAGGGCTCTATTTCCTCAGATACCGGATCAGTTTCTTCAAAATAAACACCTAATCGCTTCTGGAAAAAAACTTTAATAGGGTTTTTTAGAAAATCTTCCAAATCTTTTAAGGTTAGTGGTTGTTTTTGCTCTAGAATAATCAAGTTTTTAGCCTGCTGATCATCAATATTGCTCGGTGAACAGGGTTGCCACTCATGGGCATAACTAAACCAACCTTTGGAATCTGGCTGAACAGGGAAATAAGCGAGACTAAAGGGTTGTAACCGATGTACTATGGTTAATTTATCAAGTAATTCTTTACCAGATTCTTTCCCTTGAAAATTAGCTAGGTGCCAAATAGCAGCCAAGTGGTCCCGTAACTGACCAACTAAAACTGAAGGAGCTCGCACGGAATTATCAATGATACTTCGCCCTACCCAAGAGATATGTAGATGCTCTCGAGCTGACAATAAAGCTTCTAAAAATAGATAACGATCATCTTCCCGCCGAGAACGATCGCCAGGCCGATAATCATGTTGCATAAGATCAAAATCAAATGGCTGACGACTACGGGGATAATCATTATCATTCATTCCTAATAAATAAACTCGACGAAAGGGAATAGCTCTCATCGGCATTAAAGTGGCAAAAGTAACTGCACCACCAAAGAAACGTTGAGAAAGACCGCCATCATCTAATTGGGACAACCAATAAGGACCTGCTATAGTAATGGGTAACAATTCTTTTAATGCCACTTCCTGGTTTGCTTCTTGCCATTGTTGTAGTGCCGATTCCAATCGTAACAAAGTAAAACCATCCTCACTTTCTGTAGCTAAAAATAAATCAGCTAATAAATTGCGAAAGCGTTCGCACCAACCCTCAATGGTGGCTGGTTCTTGCAATTGCCGCCAGAGAGATTCAACTCGATCAATAAATTGAATCAACGGTCCTAATAATGCGGCTTCTAATCCACCTATTTCTCCGCAAGGTTCCACATCCTCCCAACTACCATTATCCCGACCTAAAGCATAGCCAACCAATAACCGTCGCAATCCAAATAACCAAGTATTTTGGGTTGCTTGTTGCGCCCGAGTTAGAGAGTGGGTATCACTATTGAGTGGTAATTGTAGTAATTTCACTCGATGCTCGTTGTGGAGCCCCCAACGAATATTAGCACTACGAACCCAGCGGTGTAGGACTTTCAAATCTCCTTCCATTAGTTGGAAGCGCTGACGAATAGCTGGAACATCCAACCATCCCAATACATCATTAACTCCAATTCGAGATTGGGGTAGAGTTAATACCTGTTCTAAAGCTTTAAGTAGAGGATCTGTTTGACGCTGAATCTGATCAGCCACGGTAAAAGGCAAATAACGGGGATCATCGTGGTCCAAGCGACCAAATACTGCCTGAATTAAAGGAGCATAGGTATCAATGCTTGGGACCATAACAATAATGTCCCTGGGCTGAAGGGTCGGATCAAGATTAAAAGCTGCCAGTAATTGATCCTGAAGTATTTCTACTTCTCGTTGTGGGCTATGACCAATATGAAAACGAATTGATCGATCAATTTCTGGATCTACTTGTCTATTCTGTTCCTGAGATTCCTGAAGAGGCCGTAGATCCAAAATGTCATTTTGTAATTGACCAAGCAGGGTTGTCTCATCAGCAGATTCAAATAGATCGATTGCTTCTCCTCCCAACCCAGCTAGGCCAGGTTGATAAGAAAGTTTAGCTGTTGGGGTATCGTGTTCCGCTAACAAACCGATGAAATCTCGTCCTTGTTTTCCCCAAGCGGCTAATAGGGGATGGGCATGTTGATGAAGATCTTCCTCTTGAATTATTTCTGGACAATTAGATCGCCGGGAATGTCTGGTATTTTTGCTACGCAATAATTCTTTATCTGGAATAATATCTGCCCAATAAAAACGACAAGGATTAGGCACGCACATAAATACTTCTGTCCACTGGCTAACTCGTGCCAACACTTCAAGGGATTGCTGGGGAAGAGAAGAAATACCAAATACAATTACTCGACGAGGTAGTCCGGCAGGTACGTTTTCCATTGACCATTCATCGGCAGTCTTTAGAAAAGATTCATGTATCCTAGCGCGGTTAGTGTGAAAAGAAGATGATAAATTAGATTTACCAATTTCCCCATCCACATCTTTTACCAACGCACGCCAGAGTGCTGGTTGCCAACGCTGCTTATCGGTTAAAGGTCGAACTCGATAGTGAGCATCTAACAAAATATCTTGTCCTTCCTGCCATTTTTTTAACCAATCGGCCCGGTATACTTGATACTGATCGAATAAATCAGTAAGACGCTCCGCTAATTGGAAATGTTTGTTTAAATCTTTATCATCTTTTAAAAATCGTTGTAGCGGTTCATAAAGCGGATCATTCAATAACGTTGGCAATAGCCGCATTAGTCGCCAAATAAGTCTTGGCTTATCAAAAGCTGAAAATTCAGGTACTGCTGTTTTACCTAAAACAGTTCGATAGATCTGCCAGAAAAAACGAGAAGGTAGGGAAAATTCCAAAGCCATCGCAATACCACAACCTCCCCCTTCGCCATTTTTTTCTGGATCGGCTGCTAACGCTAATTTAAGCCACTGGGCAATACCGTTACTTTGAACAAGAATGACTTCTTGTTCTAATGGTTTTAGTGGATATTTTTTTATCCAGGCTACTAGTAAATCTCGCAAATCTTCTGGGTGATTACCGTGAACCAGGATAAAGCGGGGAGAGAGGGTAGTGTTGGTCATGACGGTATCCAGGAAGAACGACTTATAGATCCGGTAAGATTTACCCTCGGGGAGCACTGTCCATGGTAAGTTTCAACCGGGCTAACAGTTGCTCGCCAAATACCTGTGGCAACTGGGCTTCCACTGCTACATACCAATGGCTAGGGCCTGCAAAGGGAATGTACTTGACAGCATCCTTTTCCGTCATCACTACAGGGCGACCATCCCCATAGTCCAGCGCTCCCCGCTGATAGGGCGCATGATCTGAGTAAGGGTGGGGAATGACGTGTAGTCCATGGTTTCGTAATAACGTAAAAAACCTTTCTGGGTGACCAATGCCCGCCACGCCGTGGACCGTTATTCCTCGCCAAGTATCCAGGGAGTAACTAAATTGTTTTCCTTGTAGGGGGTAGAGTCCAGTGGGTAATAGCGTCATCGGATATTCCCCCCTCTCCCCTTCTCCCTGGGCAACCCGCAGATCGACCTCTGCCAAGCGGCTCAGGGGTTCTCGCAACGGACCAGCGGGTAAACAACGACCGTTACCCAAACCCCGTTGGCGATCAGTCACGGCTATTTCTACGTCTCGGACCAAACCATAGTGCTGTAGACCATCGTCGCTGATAAGGCAGTGGCAACCGTAACGCTCTAGCAGCAGCCGTCCTGCCGCTGCCCGTTGCCCCGCTACCGCCACGGGTATCCCACTGCGCCGAGCCAGCAACAAGGGCTCATCCCCCACTTCCCGGGGATCGGATGTTTCTGTGACTTCCCGAGGTCCAGGACCACCTCGGCCACCATAGCCACGACTGATAATGCCGGGACGCCACCCCTTGGCTGCCAACAAATGGGCTATCCATAGAACCAGGGGAGTTTTACCACTTCCCCCTACAACAACATTGCCTACCACGATAACTGGGACTGGTAAACGTTCCTTTGCTAGCCAACCTCGACCAAACAAGCGGCGCCGCAACCAAACCGCTCCACAATAGCTCGCTTCCAGAGGGCGCAACCAATACCCTAAAGGATGCCCCTCGTACCATACCGCTTGAGCTATACGGGTAATCACTGACTTGCGCGAACTAAACGCACTGCATTACCGTCAGAACGATAGCTACCATCAATATAGCCCACATTAAAATCGACATCCCAGGCAAAACCAGAATATTCTACATCAGGGGAAGACGACCAATAGTAATCCGATGCAGTGTTAGGAAACACCCGACTATCAATAGCTGGATTGCTGCGTTCTTTTTCAATGAGAGTAGCCAATTCGTCCTTATCGGGTAACCGCCAACCAGTTTGACGATTAGCGCTTTGCAACGCTTCATCATAGGTCATGCGTTTCGCGCCACCCGCACAAGTGCTACCATCCCAATTTTGGCCAACGCTACAACGCGACCATACTAAGCCGGTGGATTTATCTTTTACTTCAGAACTATTGACGATAAATCGCCCAATCTCGAGGGACTGTACTGCTGAGTCGGGTTTAATTTCTGATTTAACCTCGCCTTCTGGAGAAGGTCCGACATAAACTAACTTTGGTTTTGGCGAAACATTAAAATAAGACAGACAACTACATTCCCCTAGAGATAAGGCATCTTCTAGGTTTTTTGGATTTTTTCCATAAATAGAACGGGTTAGTTCTTTAGTTAAAAAGACTAACCTATTAATCTCCTGACCATTGGTAGTACCAAGCTGAGAGTCAAGTTTTCTACTAAACTCGGGATAAGATATTCCCTTTTTATAGGCATCATAAATTTTACTGTACAACTTTACCATTGAAACTCCGCATTCATAGACTACTTGAGAATCATTCAAATTCCAGTAATTCGGCGGTACATTGCAATAATACCCATTAGAACCACTTAACCCTTTTTTGAGAAGAAATAAGATACCCTCTCGGAGATTATTTATCTCTTCAGCAAAAATTTTCTTATCAGTAACCATACTACAATCGAGTATTTTGCTCATAGCTACTTTATTGAGCTCTAGCTCGATAATATGACGACAGGATTCATCATTAGTAATAGCACGAACAGATAAATCAAAAGAAAATTCTTTGGGCTTCATTATTTCAAAATTAACAAAAAATGGGTTTATCTTCTTTTTGTCAGAAAAAGCCATAAATTCATTATTTTGTGGAGGAGAAATTAATTC
>CAWUNB010000031.1:0-11931 GCA_963923745.1 uncultured Thiotrichales bacterium | reverse complement strand
TCGGTTTCTCCGCGAAAAACCCCGTCACTATCAAGGCGGGGAAGGAGTGGAGGCCGCAATCTTGCGGCCAAGAAAACAGATACGGGTTTTTCAGCTATCCAGCACCCTTATGGAGCCCAGTAACGGAAAACAGGGGCGGTATGCTACCGCTTTTTGTTGGATACCCCCTCTCACCATTGGATGCGCTTCTTTTTCACTTCTGCTGCAGGAATTAGTCACAACTACTAAGTAGTTAAGAACGCCACCAATCAATTCTATAGAAGATTTCGCCATCATTAGGCAGGCTAAATATAATTTCACCTTGGCCGCATAGTTTTCCGCATTTCATGCCATAGTATCTGACAGTAATTTGACTCTCTGGCTTATCTGTAGTTGATTTTATTATTACTACCTGACCTTTTTCTAATTGTTCCCCTATTAAGTAACTACCTTCTCTTATCTGTTGAGTGATGAGGGTAGTACAACCAAAAATATCGATCGAATCCGTAGTTGCGCCCAACAGCACTCTTGCTCGTAAAGCCCTTATAAAGAATAATCGATCTTCCTCAGTTTGTCGTTTAGTTATATCAATTTTAGCGAATGCTTCCAGTTCTGAACGATCCAAAATAATACTGACTTCGTTGGTCGCAGTGGATATACAATGGGAAGGAATAGTTAATCTTGTGTGAACAATAACTATTTTATCTATCGCTATTCCAGCAGGTGGTCTTATTTCATCTAGGGTATTAGAAAATCCAACTATTACTGCATAAAATAGGGGAAGAAACATAGAAAAACTCCATAAAAATATACTTATAAAATTGCCAGAGTTTCAGAAATTCCAATATTATCTATTAGCGGGAGCCATTTAGGGGGGCTATCAGTGGCAGGGTATCCCCCATGACATCCCCGAACTTGTGAATGCTACTTCCATAACTCTGGGGAGCGCTAACGCCCCCGATGGTGAATCTTGTCCATGGATAAAACCTACGATCCCCACGCTATCGAATCCCGCTGGTACCAGATCTGGGAAGATCAAGGCTACTTTCGGCCCAGTGGTCAGGGTGCCCCCTACTGCATCATGATCCCCCCCCCCAATGTCACCGGTCGGTTGCATATGGGCCATGCCTTTCAAGATACCTTGATGGATGCCCTTACCCGTTACCACCGTATGGCTGGAGGCAACACCCTGTGGCAAGCAGGGACCGATCATGCGGGTATCGCTACCCAAATGGTGGTGGAACGCCAACTTAACGGCGAGGGGCAGACTCGCCACGATTTAGGACGGGAAGCTTTTATTGATCGAGTCTGGACCTGGAAAGCCCACTCCGGAGGCACCATCACTGGCCAGTTGCGCCGGATGGGGGCTTCCCTCGATTGGTCTCGGGAGCGATTTACCCTGGATGAAGGGTTATCTGCAGCAGTTACTGAGGTATTCGTTCGTCTCTACCATGAAGGATTGATTTACCGGGGACAACGGTTAGTAAACTGGGATCCGGTACTCCACACTGCCGTTTCTGATCTGGAGGTAGTCTCCCAAGAGGAAGACGGTTTCATGTGGCATATCCGTTATCCCCTGGCGGACGGTAGCGGCCATTTAACCGTGGCTACCACCCGGCCAGAAACCCTGTTGGGGGATAGCGCTGTGGCAGTTCATCCGGGGGATGAACGCTACGCCCATTGGGTCGGTAAACAAATTGCCTTGCCCCTAACTGATCGCCTTATTCCCATCATCGCTGATAGCTACGTAGACCCCGCTTTCGGCACTGGCTGCGTCAAGATCACTCCTGCCCACGATTTCAATGACTACGGGGTGGGCGAGCGTCATCAGCTTCCCCTAATTAATATTTTCACCGTGGATGCCCATCTCAATGGCCAGGTTCCGTCTCGCTACCAGGGGCTGGAGCGTTTTGCCGCCCGCCGTCAGGTAGTGGCAGACTTGGAAGCGGCTGGATGGTTGGAAAAAATTGTCCCCCACAAACTGATGGTTCCCCGGGGGGATAGAACTCAGGCCGTTATTGAGCCCTTCCTCACAGATCAGTGGTACGTAAAAATTGCTCCCCTGGCAGAACCCGCTATCCGAGCAGTGGAAGAAGGCCGTATCCGCTTTATCCCAGACAATTGGAGTAAGACCTATTTTGAGTGGATGCGTAATATCCAGGACTGGTGCATCAGTCGGCAGATTTGGTGGGGACATCGTATTCCTGCTTGGTATGACTCGGCAGGCCAGGTCTACGTCGGTCAAAACGAGGTAGCAATACGCCAGCGCTATCGGCTCCCGGACGATCTTTCCCTGCGGCAGGATGAAGATGTTCTGGACACCTGGTTCTCTTCTGCTCTATGGCCGTTTTCCACCCTAGGCTGGCCGGAACAAACCCCCGCTTTAGCGACTTTTTATCCTACTTCGGTATTAGTCACCGGGTTTGACATTATTTTCTTCTGGGTCGCTCGGATGATCATGATGGGTTTGAAATTCACCGGCGAAGTACCATTTAGAGAGGTTTATATCCACGGCTTGGTGCGGGATGCTCATGGAAATAAGATGTCTAAGTCAAAAGGAAATGTGTTGGATCCTATTGATTTAATTGATGGGATTGACCTGGAATCCCTGGTGGCTAAACGAACAACGGGTTTAATGCAGCCAGAAATGGCGAAAAAAATTGAGCAAGCTACCCGGCAAGAATTCCCAGAAGGTATTCCTTCTTTTGGAACCGATGCCCTGCGCTTTACTTTTGCTGCGCTTGCCACCACAGGCCGAGATATTAATTTTGATTTGGGGCGGATTGGCGGTTACCGTAATTTCTGTAATAAATTATGGAATGCTGCCCGCTATGTATTAATGAACACTGAGGGGCAGGACACCGGTTTGGGAGAAGACCTCCGAGTATTGTCATTGGCGGATCGCTGGATTCAATCCCGCTTTCAACGTACCGCCAATGCTGTCAACGAAGCGATCACCGGGTATCGCTTTGATCTACTGGCCAGTGCTCTTTATGAATTTACTTGGAACGAATACTGCGACTGGTATTTAGAACTATCCAAGCCAGTCCTTACCGGGGATAACGCTGCTCCTGAAGCCCAGCGGGGAACCCGCTATACCCTGGTCCAGGTACTGGAAGGATTGCTGCGCCTGGCCCATCCCCTGATTCCCTTTATTAGTGAAGAAATTTGGCAGCGCGTTGCACCTTTGGCTGGGAAGCCAGTGGGCACTTTGATGAATCAACCCTTCCCCGTTGTAGACAGCCAAGGATTGGATCCAGAGGCGGAAGCCGAGATGCAATGGTTGATGGCCTTTATCTTAGGGCTACGAAATATTCGGGGGGAAATGAATCTATCTCCCGCCAAACCGCTACCAATTTTGCTGCAGCACGGCGACGAAACTGATCGCCAGCGGTTAGATGTTAACCGCGCCTTCCTCATGTCCCTAGCCCGGTTAGCGTCCATAACTTGGCTGGCAGAGGATGCCAAAGCACCGCCAGCGGCTACTGCCTTGGTGGGAGGGCTACATTTGTACATTCCCTTGGCTGGGTTGATCGACGCCGAAGCTGAAGCCAAGCGATTGGATAAGGAAATAGACAAATTACGGAAAGATCTGCAGCGAACTACTGGTAAGCTAACTAATTCTGCTTTTGTGGGCAAAGCACCCCCTGAGGTGGTGGCAAAAGAGCGAGAACGAGCAACAGAAATGGGGCAAGCATTAGAGAAACTGGCTGCTCAACGGGCAAAATTAGCTGAGTTGGGATAACAGTAAGAGCTTTAAACCCTCTCCCTTTCCGGGGGAGGGGAAATTATAGACTGATAATAAGATTAACCATGGGGATGAACAGTGATCGCGCTACCTTGAATCTAGCTTAATTGCCCCCATCTTCCTGAACAATATCCCCCCTTTGAGGTTTCTCCCATGCGCTCCGATCGGTTAACAAATAAATTTCAAATAGCCCTGGCCGATGCTCAAAGTTTAGCCGTGGGTCGAGATCATCAATTCATTGAGCCGTCCCATTTATTACTAGCTTTATTGGATCAGCAGGGAGGAACTGTACGTCATTTACTACAATTGGCTAATGTCAATAATCATCAAATTCGTTCCCTATTAGGAGAAACATTAGATCGTTTGCCTCGAGTAGAGGGCAATGGGGGTGAGGTTCATGTTTCTAATGATTTAAATCGGCTCCTGAATGTTACTGATAAGTTAGCCCAGCAACGCAAAGAAGCTTATATTTCCAGTGAACTCTTTGTATTGGCAGCACTGGATGACAAAGGAACCTTGGGTGAACAATTACGCAAAGCTGGTTTGAATAAAGAATCCCTCGAGCAAGCTATTACAAAATTGCGAGGCGGGCAGAAAGTCGATGACCCCAATGCAGAAGAGAGTCGGCAAGCCCTTGAAAGGTTTACTATTGATCTTACTGCTCGAGCAGAGCAAGGAAAATTAGATCCCGTTATTGGTCGAGATGAAGAAATTCGTCGTACCGTGCAAGTTTTGGCTCGCCGCACAAAAAATAATCCTGTGCTTATTGGTGAACCGGGGGTAGGTAAAACAGCCATTGTAGAGGGACTAGCCCAGCGTATTGTCAATGGCGAAGTACCGGAAAGTATTAAAAATCGCCGGATTTTAGCCCTAGATATGGGAGCTATGGTAGCTGGTGCTAAGTTTCGCGGCGAATTTGAAGAACGTCTTAAGGCGGTTTTAACTGAACTAGCAAAACAAGAAGGGCAAATCATTCTCTTTATTGATGAACTCCATACCGTGGTAGGAGCTGGAAAAGCTGAAGGATCATTGGATGCTGGCAACATGCTTAAACCAGCCCTGGCTAGAGGAGAACTTCACTGTGTGGGAGCAACTACTTTAGATGAATACCGCAAATACCTGGAAAAAGATCCAGCCCTGGAACGGCGTTTCCAAAAAATTTTGGTAGAAGAGCCTTCAGTAGAAAATAGCATTGCTATTTTGCGCGGATTAAAAGAAAAATATGAAGTCCATCATGGAGTAACTATTACTGATCCGGCACTAGTAGCAGCTACTACTTTATCCTATCGCTATATTACTGATCGTAATTTACCCGACAAAGCTATTGATCTAATAGATGAGGCGGCTGCTCGCTTACGAATGGAAAAAGATTCCAAACCAGAATCTATGGATCGGTTAGCGCGACGCTTGATCCAATTAAAAATTGAATGGGAAGCCTTACGTAAGGAGGCTGATGATGCTTCTCGGCGACGATTAAGAGATTTACAAGATGAGATAGCTCGCTTAGAAAGAGAATATGCCGACTTAGAGGCTTTATGGAAGGCAGAGAAAGCAGTGCTAGAAGGTACAGCTCAGGTTAAGGAAGAGTTAGATCGAGCCCGCTTAGAATTAGAAGCAGCTCGTCGTGGCAATGATTTACCACGGATGGCAGAATTAAAATATGGTCGTATTCCAGAATTAGAGAAACGTCTTGCCAGTGCTGATGATACCAAAGGTCAGGATTTCAAATTGCTGCATAATGCAGTAACTGAGGAAGAAATTGCTGAGGTAGTATCCAAATGGACGGGAATTCCCGTAGCTAAAATGCTAGAGGGAGAACGGGATAAGTTATTACGCATGGAGCAAGCTCTCCATCAGCGAGTGGTAGGCCAGGATGAAGCGATCACTGCAGTAGCTAATGCAATTCGCCGTTCTCGAGCTGGTTTAGCGGATCCTAATCGTCCCATTGGTTCTTTTCTCTTTCTTGGACCTACCGGTGTGGGCAAAACTGAATTGTGTAAGGCCTTGGCAGCATTTCTATTCGATAGTGAAGAAGCCATGGTGCGTATTGATATGTCCGAGTTTATGGAGAAACATTCGGTTGCCCGGTTAATTGGCGCTCCTCCCGGATACGTGGGCTATGAAGAAGGAGGTTATCTTACCGAGTCAGTGCGTCGCAAACCCTACTCGGTAGTTTTGCTAGATGAGGTGGAAAAAGCCCATCCAGAGGTCTTTAATGTATTACTGCAAGTGTTGGATGACGGACGGTTAACAGACGGCCATGGGCGCACGGTGGATTTTCGCAATGCAGTAGTTGTCATGACCTCTAATTTGGGTTCCCAACTCATTCAAGAGTTAGCCGGAGAGGACCATTACTGGGAGATGAAAGCCGCAGTTATGGATGTAGTCGGGCAACAATTCCGCCCTGAATTTATTAACCGCATTGACGAGGTGGTGGTATTCCATCCCTTGGGACAAACCCAGATTCGGGCTATTGCCGCAGTGCAATCTCGTTATCTGGGGCAACGTTTGCAAACAAAGCAGATGGAGCTTACTTTGACCGATGCCATGCTCGATCGATTAGCCGAGGCTGGCTTCGATCCAGTTTATGGAGCCCGTCCCTTGAAACGAGCAATTCAACAGACCCTGGAAAACCCGTTAGCTCAACAGATCCTACGGGGCACTTTTGGCCCAGGGGACAAAATTGTGGCTGATGTGGTAGCTGGGGAGGTGATATTACAACGGGAGGTGTGATGGAACTGATGTTGCTGCGCCATGCCCCGGCCGAACAAATGGATGGGGTACGTTACCCAGACGACGATGAACGACCTCTAACCAGTGCTGGCAGCAAGCTACAGCGCCAGTTGACACGGGTTCTAAAGACCATGGGGCTAGTGCCGGATGATGTTCTCACTAGCCCCCGTCGACGAGCCTGGCAAACAGCAGCCATCGTTGCTGATGGTTTTGGGCGAACTGCAGTAGTGGCGGAAGCGCTAGGGCACCATTACACCCCAGACGGGGTCGTGGCGCTACTGGCGGATTACCGCACTCGGGGGCGGGTGATGTTGATAGGCCATGAACCTGATTTGGGGGAACTGGCTGGGTTGTTACTGGGTCCCCAGGGGGGGCCAGCGATTCATTTTCGGAAAAGTGGGGTGCTAGGGATGCGTTTTTCCGGACGAGCGGCCTTCGGTGAGGGCACCTTGGAATACTTTTACCGACCGGAAGATTTGTTAGCGCGGCGTTAGTCAGGGGAGGAAGTTGCTCTCCGTTGTGGCCATCCATCCAGCAATTCTTTCACCATCGCTTCATCACTGGCTTGGGTTGCCACCCGAATTTCTTGACGCCATCCCAACTCTTTGGCTAAAGCCTGAGTACGCTCACTAACTACCAGTAGCGGGGTATCTCGCAACCACAACCGCCCTAGGGGGGGGAGTAAGTCGTAGAGGTTGCGTAGTCCTTCGCTGCTGGTCACGGTCACGACACTCACTTCGCCCCGTACCCACCGTCCCAGAAGTTCCTGTTGCGCGTGACTGTCAGTGGAAGGACATACTCGACGGTATACTGTGGCGTATTCCACCTGTGCTCCTCGCCGAGTAAGTTCCTCTGCCAGCCATTCCCGTCCACCTTCCCCGCGAAAGATGATGATACGCTGCCCTGTCACCTGGGCCAGCGCTGGATGCGCCAAGAGGGCTTCGCTGTCAAACCGACCTGAGGGACAAATAGCTGGACTTAGGCCATAGCGAGCTAACTCTCGGGCACTTCCCTTGCCCACTGTGGCAATGGGTAGGCTAGGGGGCCATCCCCCTGCCTGATTAATCCAAGTCATGGCCCGAGTTACTGCATTGGGGCTGATAAAAATCCCTAGGTCTTGTGCCTCCAGTCGAGAAGCTAGGCCAGAGAGCGACGTTGTATCTAGGGGGTCGGCAATAGCCAATACCGGAAAGAGAATAGGGACCGCCCCCAGGGCAGCTAATCGCTCCCTTAGTCCCTCAGCTTGGTGAGCAGGGCGGGTAACCAATACTCCTAACCCAGTTAAGGGGAGTGGTTCCGCTACTGTTAACCCGGCAGTCACGGCGCTGAGTCTCCATAAACCGCTGCCAGAATTTCACCGGCACCAGCAGCCAGCAGTTCTTCCGCTAATTTTTCCCCCAGGGCTAGGGCATCCTCTCCTTCACCATGGGCCTGGAGCAACCGACGGCCATCTGGTTGTCCCACTAATGCGCGTAGGGTAATCCGGTTTTGGTGCAACGTAGCATGAGCAGCGATAGGCACCTGGCAACCACCATGGAGCCGAGCATTCAGTGCCCGTTCAGCTTGAACGCAGTAGGCGGTGGCTGGATGGTGAAGGGGAGCAATCAGGGCTTGTATCGCGGGATCGGGATCCCGGCACTCAATACCGATGGCCCCTTGACCGATGGCGGGTAAGCTGTCTTCCAGGCTAAGTTCTACTCGAATACGGGAGGACAGGCCCAAGCGCTTGAGACCAGCACAAGCCAGAATGATGGCATCCATCTCCCCGTCATCTAGCCGCTTAAGACGGGTATTGACGTTACCTCGTAGCTCCACAATATGCAGGTCAGGCCGACGCGCTCGAAGTTGGCACTGGCGACGTAAGCTAGAAGTCCCTACTCGAGCCCCTGGGGGGAGAGCGTCCAAATGGGGAAACCGGGAAGAGACAAAGGCATCCCGAGGATCTTCCCGGGTCATGATGACCGGCAAGCTCAAACCTGGAGGAAATTCCACCGGAACATCTTTCATGGAGTGGACGGCAATATCTGCTGTGCCTTCCAACAGTCCTTGCTCCAGCTCTTTTACGAACAATCCCTTCCCTCCCACCTTAGCCAGAGGGGTGTCTAAAATCCGATCACCTTTGGTGGACATCCCCACCAGCTCCACAGTGATACCGGGGTGTAGGGCCAGCAAAGCCTCTCGAACATGTTCGGCTTGCCAAAGGGCGAGGGGACTTTTACGGGTGGCAATACGTAGGGTGGTCATGGGGATGGTACCTGGGAATCTGAGAACTTGCTTAGAGTGGATTCACCATTCTTGGTGAGTTTCGAACAGCCAAAATTTCATCCCATAACCGGATGCGAGCTTTCACTGCCGCCACAGCGGCGGCTTCGGCTTCCGCCTGTCGTATGGGATCACCGCCGATGAGCTCATTCACCATCTGTAGAGACATCGGACCATGAAAATCTTCATCCAGATGGATATGGCGATCCAAGTAATAATGGAAAGTTGGCGCTTGACTCCGATCAATATTTATTTTAGCTAACAATCCCCGAAACATTTCAGGAATGATGTGTTCTCGGCCAATGGCAAAAGCAGCACCAATCACATGGGGTTTATTGGTGGCAATAAAGTCGAAAGTTGTCCGCATAAAAGCTAAGGGGGCGGGTGGTACTAGCTGAGAAGCAAATGCAGCATCAATCCCTTGATTAGCCGCTACTTCGGAAAAACGAATCGCAGGAGTCGGATCTGCACCAATCTCCCGCATAGCGTCACAGTACAGTTCAAAGTGGCTGGCGTAGGTTGGCTTACCCTGGGAATCAGGTAGTCCTTCGTCAGATTCTTCGCCGAGAACAATTTGGTTGATGAAAAAGCGTACTGTGGGGTTACCCCATGGTTTCCAGGGTTGGCTAGAAGGCGCAATCTGACCTTGAAGGGACTTTAACAAAGACATGAAGTCCCACACAGGGTAGATGTGGTAGGACATAAATAGACGCAGATCAGGAAGAGTTTGCAGCGTTGCGTAAAGTGGGTGGTAATTAAGGGGTCCCTGTAGGCGTGCAACTACGTTGACATCGAAGTGGCTGGTTGTTTGAGACATATTTAGTGTACTTTTTTAGGGGAAGAGGTAATAGGGTCACAGAATAAAAGGGCGTGCGCCATGAAAATTCAAAATCGTAGTCCACTTTCCAACGCTGTTGCTCTGCGTTACGACGGAACAAGAGCTCCCCAAGTTACCGCCAAGGGTCAAGGGGAAATAGCAGAACAGATTCTACGGGTCGCTAAAGAACACAACATTCCTCTCCATACCGATCCAGAATTGGCCGATTTGCTATCTCGACTAGAATTAGGGGATGAGATTCCCCGGGCCCTCTATCTGGCCGTTGCTGAAGTAATTGCCTTCGCTTATCGAGTCAGTGAACGAGCCGGGGGGCGATCACGGGAGATGGGAGAATTAAAACGGGAGCCAACAGCAGGCGGGATGTAGCAACCCGCCCTATACCTTTTGGAGTCCGCCCCTACAATGGGAACGGCGCAACTAGCTAAAACGGAATATCATCATCAAAGCTGTCCTCTGGCGGATGCTCGGTACTAGAATGGGGCCGTGGCGCTGGCCGACCAGAACTGCTGGCTCCCTGTCCAGCTGCTCCGCTGTTGGCACTGTAGTCGTCGTAGCTGTTGGGCATTCCCCCCGTAGTCCCCTTACCGTCAAGCATTTGCATATCATTAGCTACAATTTCAGTTGTATAACGTTCAACGCCACTTTTGTCAGCATACTTGCGTGTTTGCAGGCGACCTTCTATGTAAACCTTGGAACCTTTTTTCAGGTATTCCCCAGCCACTTCAGCTAACCGTCCCAGTAGTACCACTTGATGCCATTCTGTGTGATCTTGCCATTGACCGGTATCTTTATCTTTACGTCCCTCTGTGGTGGCTAAACGAATATTACCTACTGCAGTACCACTGGGACTATAACGTATTTCTGGATCTCGCCCCAGATTGCCAATCAAAATGACTTTGTTCACGCCTCTAGCCATTGCTATGCGCTCCGTTTGTTATTTGAAAGCGCCAATAATAATACATCACTCATTCAATTATCAAATTAGCTGTTACTGTTGCTAAGGCTATTTCATCCAACGTAGGGCTATCAACTTTAAGATAAGCTGTTCTATCACCAGGTATCACTACTGCTTCAATAACTCCCCTTACTGTACGCAACCGATGGGATAATATTCTAGCTTGATCTTCATTGAGCTCACTAATAGAAATTAGGTGGGTTTTGACTGTTCGTGGATTGCTCATCCCAGTTGCAATACCTAACCATAACAGCGCTAATCCTGCTCCTCCTAAAAATACCGCTGTTAAACCAAAATGACCGTAGATAAAACCACCTAAAGCCCCGCCGAGGAATGCTCCCAAAAATTGGGTTGTAGCATAAATACCCATAGCGGTACCTTTAGCATCTGGAGGCGCTATTTTTGAAACAAGGGAAGGCAAAGTTGCTTCTAATAAATTAAATGCAATAAAAAATACCGCTAACGCGACAGCTATTCCCACCAGGCTGGAATTAAAGGTAGCTAACAATAACTCTGCAACCGCCAACGTGGCAACTGCTCCCAAAAATATTGGCTTCATTCGCCCGTGTTTCTCAGCAATGATGACAAATGGCACCATGGCCCCCATAGCGATAACAATAACGGGTAAATAAATCCACCAATGGTGTTCAGTGGGTAAATAGACCCGTAATGCCGCCGGTACTACAACCCAATTAGAGGTTAAAATAGCGTGCAGGGCGAGGATACCAAAATCCAACCGACGCAACTGGACATTGCCCCACACACCGGATACTTGATCGGGAACGGCTTCAGCATCCCGGTGAACCGCACTGTGGCGGGGGTTGGGAACAGCAGTGTAGAGCAACACCAGGCCAATCATAGCCAGTAGGGCTATCAGCCAAAAGATACCTGAAACGCCTATCCAGTGAGCAACAGCAGGGGCAATGACGATGGCTAAGGCGAAGGACATACCAATACTGACCCCAATCATCGCCATAGCTTTGGTGCGATGTTCTTCTTGAGTTAAATCTGCTGTCAGTGCCATTACCGGACCAGAAATAGCCCCAGCTCCTTGCAGTGCTCGCCCCACAATAACCCCCCAGATAGAAGTAGAGAGGGCAGCGATAGCACTACCGATGGCGAAGATAATTAGTCCAACCGCGATAATGCGCTTACGACCCCAGCGATCGGAGATTACTCCAAAGGGGATTTGCAGCAGGGCCTGAGTCAGGCCGTAGATACCGATAGCTAAACCTACCAAGGTGGGTGTTACTTCCGATAGGTGATCGGTGGCGTAAAGGGCGAACACTGGCAAGATTAAAAAAAGACCTAGCATCCGCAACGAGAAAATGGCCGAAAGAGCTATCGCAGCCCGTCGGTCCTGGGGGGGCATACTGTTGCTGTCTCTTATACACATCTCCGAGCCCACGAGACCAG
>CAWUNB010000030.1:0-11978 GCA_963923745.1 uncultured Thiotrichales bacterium | reverse complement strand
CACAAGGAGTATCGTCGGCAGCGTCAGATGTGTATAAGAGACAGGTTGAATACCGCCTGTTGCATTTCTGGCCGGTGGATACGAATAGAGCCCCCTCCTACTTCTGTGCCATTAAGAACTAAATCGTAGGCGCGGGACAAAGCGGTATCCGGATTAGCGACCAAGGCGGCAGGATCATCTATCTTTGGGGCGGTAAAGGGGTGGTGTAGCGCCACCCAGCGACCGGCTTGAGGATCGTGCTCAAACATAGGGAAATCTACAACCCAAAGGGGACGCCAGCCCCGCTCTACCAAGCCGCGATCTTCCCCTAGTTTGAGACGCAACGCCCCCAAAGCTTCGTTCACTACGGTGGCTTTGTCCGCTCCGAAGAACAACACATCCCCATCTTGAGCACCACAGCGATTCAGTACTTGTTCTAGCACTTCGTCTGGCAAAAACTTGACGATAGGGGACTGGAGTCCTTCCCGACCTCGCCGCCGATCGTTGACCTTGATATAAGCCAGTCCCTTTGCACCATAAATGCCGACAAAGGTCTGATAGCTATCAATAGCCGATCGGGGTAAATCTCCACCCCCCGGTAGGCGCAGGGCGGCCACTCGCCCTTTGGGATCCTGTGCTGGTCCAGCAAAGACTTTGAAATCCACATCGGCCATCAGATCGGCCACATCCACCAATTCCAAAGGATTGCGTAAATCAGGCCGATCCGAGCCGAAACGGCGGATGGCTTCAGCATAGGTCATACGAGGGAAAATGTGGGGGAGGGGGATTTCCAGCACCCGCGCAAACAGTTCTCGGATCATCTGTTCCATTAGCAGGGTAATAGCCTCTTCGTCCATGAAGGAGGTTTCAATATCCACCTGAGTGAATTCTGGCTGGCGATCGGCCCGCAGGTCTTCATCTCGGAAACAACGAACAACCTGGTAGTAGCGATCTATCCCCGCCACCATCAACAGTTGTTTGAACAGTTGGGGGGATTGGGGGAGGGCAAATACATGGCCCGGATGGGTACGACTAGGAACGAGGTAATCCCGCGCTCCTTCTGGGGTTGTTCGGGTTAAGAATGGTGTTTCTACATCGAGAAAACCATGGTCATCCAAAAAATTCCGCAGGGTACGTGCTACATCTACCCGCAACCGTAGCCGGCGTATCATCTCGGGACGACGGAGATCTAGGTAGCGATAACGCAACCGAACTTCTTCACTAGCATCTGTTTCATCTTCCAACACGAAAGGGGGTGGCTCGGAGCGATTGAGCACTTCCAGTGCCTGGCACACCACTTCTACTCGCCCGGTAGGTAAGTGTTCGTTCTCCGTACCGGTTGGGCGAGGACGGACCAATCCCTTGAGGCGGAGTACATATTCGCTACGGACCCGTTCGGCAGCCATAAACGCTTCAGGGGTATCCGGGTCCACTACTACCTGAATTAAACCCTCCCGATCCCGCAGATCGATGAAGATAATTCCACCGTGATCCCGACGGCGATGTACCCAACCACACAGTTCTACTGTTTGGCCTACCCGAGAATCGTCGATCTGTCCGCAATAATGGCTACGCATGGCAAGGTCCGTGAAAAGGAAAGGGGGCGACCTCAGGTCGCCCCCTGGGGGATCCATGGGGAAAGTTTAATCTAAGCTGCAAGCGGGACAAGCGCCGGTACCACAAGCTGGGGAAGGCGCATCACCGCCTGACCCCCGAGTATCATTTTTGTACCAACCGGAGCCTTTGAGGACAAAACTTGTAGCAGAGATGATCTTCCTGAGAGCTGGTTTGCCGCAGTTAGGGCAGACGGTGAGGGGCTCATCGCTGATTTTTTGCACGGCTTCAAAACGGTGACCACAATCGTTGCAGTTGTAATCGTAGGTAGGCATGGGATCTCCTCTGTTCGCTCATTCCAAATCGGCTATAGGGGGGCGGCTGGGCGACTTTTAAATGTATCAACCTTTGCTGGCATTTGCACGGTTCAGCCATATCGCTAGACCCTGGCTATTGAGCTCCATATCCATGGCGATTAGGTCAACCAAGGGTTGGCCGGTTAGGGGGCTGCCATGGGCGGCTATTTGGGCCAAAAGGTAGTTAGTCAGGGCTTTCACCAGATGGTGGTGACGTTGTTGGCCCTCACCTGGACAAGTTTTAGCCAGAGCCACCATATCGTCCAATTGGCGATGGAGAGTGATGGCCAACCGCTCCACCTCCCTCACTTGTCCGAAGTGAGTTAGATACAAGCAGTGAGGCTGAAACGCCAACAGTCGATCAAGGGACGCATGGGCTGCGGCCAGATCGAATTGCACTGGCGTCGTGGTGGGAAAAATGAAAGGTCCCTGCGGGCTATCTAATTCCCGGTAAGACAAACCAAAAGTATCTCCGGTGAAAATACCTTGACTGGTTTCATCCACCACGCAGAAGTGATGGCGGGCATGACCGGGGGTATCCACAAAACGCAAGGGGCGACCAGCCAACTCCAACACTGTATCGTCGGGAGCTTCAATGATTCGTGCCGGCGGGCAGGGCAACATGGTGCCAAAACGTTCTCGGACTACAGCCTCACCATAGACAGCGTTGGAGCCTGCCAGTAGTTTGCTGGGATCAACCAGGTGGCGTGCTCCCTGGGGATGAACTACTACTCGAGCATTGGGTAATGCTTGGAGCAAACTTCCTGCCGCTGCGCCGTGGTCCATGTGAACGTGGGTAACAATGACATAATCTACCGCCTCCCGGGGAATAGCCAATGCGTCCAGGGTAGCCAATAACCGAGGTGCCGTTTTAGCCACTCCCACGTCGATAAGAGCAGCCCGATCCCCCTCCACCAACAAGTGGCTTCCTACCAAACCCGGGCGCAAAAATTCTGTATCGAGGGTAGTTACGCCGTGGGCAAGGGGGTAATGGGGTAGGGGAAGTGTCATAGCAGGAGAACGAGCCATCCAGGGGGTGGCGCTTAAAATCCGAGACTGGATAGTAGGGCGTCCACATCGTCTTGACCGTGGACCACTTCTTCCTCTGGAGCCGTTCCTGGAACATGGGGACCATGGACTACTGGTCCATCTGTTTCCTCGACCGTCCCATAGGAGGAACCTTTAGGGATAGGGACGTCAGTAAACCGTTGGCCAGAAACTCGGATCAGCCTGACTAAATGTTCCTCCATCTCGTTAACAAGGGACACGACCCGTTGCAGAATCTGCCCGGTGAGATCTTGGTAATCCTGGGCCATCAACACTTCTGACAAGCTATCGCGAATACGCACGGTATCGTCTTCGGCGCGGCTAAGATATTGATCCAAACTACGGCTTAAGGTTCTAAATTCAGCAGGGGTCAGGGCTCGTTGCAAAAACCGAGACCATTGCTCTCGCAGGGAGTGGGCGCGGGAGGAGAGTTCTTCGCACAGCGGAATACTTCCTTCCACTGCATTCAGAGTACGGTTGGCTGCTTGTTCAGTCATGGATATGACATAGCCCAAGCGCTGCTTGGCATCAGGAATGTGATCCTGGGTTAAATCAGCGATTCGAGCATCTAACCGAAAACTATTCAGGGCCTCGTGAAATTCTCGAGTGAGTTTACCCAGTTCTTGGAACAGATTGGTCTCTCGGCGGCGGGACAATTCATCCAATAAGCGATTAACCTGTTCCTCATTACCTGCTTCGATATAGATCGCTAGCTCCTTAGCGCGGCTAATCCAATGCTGTCTCTCATCGTTATCACTTTCGTCCACGACCATCAGTTTTCCCCAGGCTTAACTCTGCACGCGCTCAAAGATCTTGTCGATCTTTTCCTTAAGAGTAACGGCGTTAAAAGGTTTAACGATGTAACCGTTCACTCCGGCCTGGGCAGCAGCGATGATCTGATCTCGCTTAGATTCTGCCGTTACCATTAGTACAGGCAGCTTCGCTAGCTTGGGATCAGCCCGCACTGCTTTTAGCAAATCAATTCCTTGCATACCTGGCATATTCCAATCCGTTACCAGGAATTCAAAATTACCGGCCTGCAACATGGGCAGAGCGCTGTTACCATCATCGGCTTCGGCTGTGTTGTTGTAGCCTAGATCTCGAAGCAAATTTTTGATGATACGACGCATCGTAGAAAAATCATCTACGATGAGAATTTTCATATTCTTATCCAATCTAAAACCCTCCGTTACCGGTCAATCGTCCAGGCCCTGCCTCAAGCCATAGTCAGGGGGGCAGGAAGCCACTCCCCACTTCAAGGGAAGGTCATAACCCCGTCCAATCTTTAAGACGGGACCGCAGGCGAAGCATCGCTTGGCTATGAATCTGGCTCACCCGAGACTCTGACACTCCCAGGATAGCGCCGATTTCCCGTAAGTTGAGCTCTTCATCATAATACAACGCCATCACTAGACGCTCCCGCTCGGGTAAGCCCTCAATAGCCGCTGCTAGGTCCTGTTGAAAGCCAGCATCCTCCAGGCGATCCAAGGGACCAGCAGAATGGTCTGGCAAATCCGGGACACCGCCATCCTCCCCCTGGGCCATATCTTCCAGGGAAAGCAAGCGGTGACCGCTAGCATCCTGCAGCACTTGATAATACTCGTCCAATGATAAATCCAGCATCTCTGCTACTTCTTGATCCCGCGCATCTCGACCTGTACGACATTCAATGATAGCAATAGCTTCTGCCACTTGGCGGGCTTTGCGATGCACCGAGCGGGGAGCCCAATCACTGCGGCGGATTTCATCTAACATCGACCCGCGAATACGAATACCTGCATAGGTTTCGAAACTAGCCTTTTGGGTAGGGTCGTAGTTCCGAGCTGCTTCTAGCAAACCAATCATACCTGCCTGAATGAGATCATCCGCTTGCACACTAGGGGGCAGCCGACTCAGGAGGTGATAAGCAATACGCTTCACTAGGGGAGCGTAGCGAGTTACCAACTCATCCTGATTGCTCTCACGGGAGGCAGCGTAGATGGCCAAGCCAGTCATACCGCCTGCTCCTTTTGTTCCAAGCTAAGGCGAATCAATCTCTCCACGAAGAACTCCAATCGCCCTCCCGAATGACTAGGTACCGGCCAGTTTGCTGCTGCCTTTGCCATTCCGGTAAAAGCAGCAGCTGCCCGACTCCTGGGGTAGGCATCTACTACCGCCCGTTGTCGTTGCACCGCCTTTCTCAGGTATTCATCAAAGGGGACGGTACCAACAAACTCCAACAATACATCTAAAAACCGATCCGTTACTTTCGTCAACTTGGTGTATAAGTCCCGTCCTTCCTGAGGAGAACGGGCCATATTAGCAACCACGTGGAAGCGATTAACCCCATGTTCCCGGGACAACAATTTGATCAGAGCGTAGGCATCAGTAATAGAGGCTGGCTCGTCACATACCACCATCATCACATACTGAGCGGCACTGGCGAAACAGATTACAGCATCAGAAATGCCGGCTGCCGTATCAATAATTAGAAATTCTGGTTGGACAGTTAATTCAGAAAAAGCTCGAATCAGGCCAGCGTGTTCGGCTGAAGAAAGTTCCGCCATGCGTTGAATACCAGACGCTCCTGGTACGATGCGAATACCACCAGGCCCCTCTATCATCACTTCCTCTAGGGTGCGCTCTCCAGCGAGGACGTGGGACAAGTTGTAGCGGGGGTGGAGGCCCAGCAGCACATCCACATTAGCCAAGCCCAGATCAGCATCCATAATCATGACTTGCCGCCCTGCCTGGGCCAAGGCCAGTGCGGTATTAATGCTAACAGTCGTTTTCCCGACGCCTCCCTTGCCACCGCTAACGGCTATGACCCGAATCGGAGCGTTGTGTGGGCGAATCATCTGGCGCAGGCCAGCGGCCTGGTCCCGGGTGGTTTCAGAATGGAGCATGGCGAGAGGTACCCCCAAAGGCCAAAGCCAAGGATTCTTCTTCAATTTCAGGAGCATGGCGTTGTAGTAGCGCCACCGCCCGACTAACTAAGTTATGGGGCCGAGCCGGCAGAAGATCCTCCGGTACCCGCTGTCCAACCCCCAAGTAGGCAACGGGTAGTTGGTGGCCCATAACAACGCTGAGGGCCTCCCCTAGAGAAGCGGCTTCGTCTAATTTGGTCAGAATGCAACCCAATAAGTCCACGGTGCCAAAGGCCCGTATAACTTCCGTCAACCCCGCCAATTGGGTAGTGGCAGAGAGAACGAGGTAAGCCCGGATATCTTTGCCAGTGTTTTGTAAAGTAGTGAACTGCTCAGACAAGCGCAGATCCCGCTGGCTCATCCCAGCGGTATCCACAACCACTAAGCCGTAGTCCCCTAAGCTTTCCACAGCCTGGCCTAATTCCGCTGCATCATTGGCTACTCGCACTGGAACACCAAGGATTCGACCGAAGGTACGTAGTTGTTCCTGAGCACCAACTCGATAGCCATCTGTTGTTACCAACGCTACCTGATCCCGGCCATGGCGCAGGGCATAGTGGGCGGCCAATTTGGCAACTGTGGTGGTTTTACCCACCCCGGTAGCCCCTACTAGGGCGATTATCCCGCCTCGGTCCAATAACTCTTCTCCTGTTACCGGTATCCGTTCTGCTAATAAGCCAAGGGCTGCCCGCCACGCAGTGTCGAAGTCACTCATCTGAGCCACTTGATCCGCTAATTCTCTGCAAAACTGTGGGGCTAATCCCATTTCCATGAAGCTACGCAGTAATCGTGCCTGAATAGGGTTACGACGCCCTAATTCATTCCAAGCCAAGCCCGACAGTTGATATTCCAGCAAACTGCGCAAATCTTTGATGTCGCGACGCATCTCTACAAGGACCGGATCTTGAGACCAGACAATATCTGGGTTCTCTAGGAGACGGTTGTTTGACGGTCGGTTACGCCGAGGCTCACTCCGCCCTTCATCGCTTGGCAGTTCGGTTGCTGGGGCATCCTTCTTCGTAGCAGGACGCCCTCCACTCGTCTCAGGTAAATCCGGCCAGGCTGGGGGAGCCGGCGGATCCACCGCCTCTGGGTGGTCATAGGCTGGTATTTTGGGACGAAGGGGTTGCTGCTTAGGTGGTGTGGCTGCCACCGGGCGAGCGGGAGGCTCCGTTGGTCGAGGAGGTGGGGAGCGAGGCGCTTCGGACGCGGGAGGCGCAGAAGAAGGACCCAGTGCAGATTCGTCGAAATCCACCGCTGCCACAATTTCGACGCCCCCTTCCACCTTACGATTGGACAGAATCACCGCGTCGGGACCCTGAGCCTCTCGTACCAAGCGCATGGCCTGGCGGATGTCCGGTGCAAAGAACCGTCGGATTTTCATCGTATCAGCTCAGTGAACTTCAGCGACCTACCGAAGCGACGATGCGAATCTGCCGATCTTCCGGCACTTCATGGTAGGACAACACGTACAGACTAGGAATAGAGCGACGCACAAAACGAGCCAACCACGATCGCAGTGGTCCTGATACAAGCAGTATAGCCGGTTGTCCGGCCACTTCTTGACGCTGGGCACTTTCTGCTAACGCTTTGTGTACCCGTTCTGCCAAACCAGGTTCTAATACAGGTCCGCCCTCACCCGCTGTTTGGACTGCTTGGTGCAAAAGTTGCTCCAGGGGAGGATCAAGGGCGATGACCGGAAGCTCTTTTTCCATCCCATTAATGTTTTGAATGATAGCCCGACCTAGTGCGATTCGAACTAAATTAGTAAGGATGGCAGGATCTTGACTCCGCCCGGCACTGGCCGCCAAAGTTTCGGCAATAGTACGCATATCTCGAATGGGAACCCGATCCTCCAGCAGATTTTGCAGAACTTTCTGTAAAACCCCTAGAGGCATAGTGTTGGGTACCAAATCTTCCACCAATTTGGGGAATGATGTTTTGAGTTTATCCAGTAGTTGCTGGACATCCTCTCGTCCCAGCAGTTCATGGGAGTGATCTTGCAGGATTTGGGATAGATGAGTAGCTACTACCGTTGAAGCGTCAACTACCGTATAGCCCAGAGTTTGGGCTTTTTCCCGTTGAGCTGCTTCGATCCACACAGCTTCTAAACCAAAGGCTGGATCTATAGTGTCAATGCCCACCAACCGCCCATAGACTTTGCCTGGATTGATAGCCATTTCTCGCTCTGGATGGACTTCTGATTCCCCCTCTGTGACTCCCATGAGGGTAATGCGATAGGCATTAGGGGGGAGATCTAGGTTATCCCGAATATGGACTGCTGGAATGAGAAAGCCTAACTCTTGGGATAGTTTCTTGCGAACCCCCTTAATGCGCTTCATTAACTGTCCTCCCTGATTTTTGTCCACGAGAGGGATAAGGCGGTAACCTACTTCTAGTCCTACTAAATCCACCGGGACAACATCATCCCAGGATAACTCTTTGGCCTCTTGGGTTGCCGCACTGGGAGCACCGGCTCCGGTTCCCTCTCGGGCGGCTGCTCCCCCCGGAGTACTCGCAGACGGTAACACTTGAGCGGCCTGTTCCCGTTGCTTCTGTATCCACCAAGTAGCCGTTCCAGCTATAGCAGCTAAAGTCAAAAATGCCAGGTTGGGCATGCCAGGTACTAACCCCATCATGCCGATGATGCCAGCCGTCATTCCTAGAGCCCGAGGGTCCCGGAATAACTGACTAGCCATGGCTTTGCCCATATCTTGGGCTGCTGAAACTCGAGTGACCATAATGGCAGCGGCAGTGGATAGCAGCAGGGCAGGAATTTGTGCCACCAGCCCGTCACCAATGGTTAATAAGGTATAGGTCTTGGCGGCTTCCGCCATGGGAAGGCCATGTTGCAATATTCCAACAGTAAAACCACCAATGATGTTGATAAACATTACTAAAATACCGGCAACAGCATCACCCCGTACAAATTTAGAGGCACCATCCATGGATCCATAGAAGTCAGCTTCCTCTACTACCTCCGCACGTCGAGAACGAGCTTCCTCCTGGTTAATCAGACCAGCATTGAGATCAGCGTCAATGGCCATCTGTTTGCCAGGCATAGCATCCAAGGTAAAGCGAGCACTTACTTCAGAAATGCGACCGGATCCTTTAGTGACCACGACAAAGTTGATGACTAATAGGATGGCAAATACCACGAGACCAATCGCGAAATTCCCGCCCACTACAAAGTCACCAAAAGCTTGAATAACTTGCCCGGCTGATCCCGGGCCACTGTGGCCTTCTAGTAACACAACTCGGGTGGATGCAATGTTTAGAGACAGACGCAATAGAGTGGCTACCAGTAAAACTGTTGGAAAAGCGGCAAACTCTAAGGGGCGACGGATGTACACCGAGGCCATCAGTACGATGAGGGAGAGAGCCAGGTTAAACGTGAAAAAAATGTCCAATATGATGGGGGCCAAAGGCACCATCATCATGGTCAGCATCATGAGCAACAGCAGAGGAGCACCCAAGCCGCTGGCCAATACCCCTTGGAGAATACCCCGAAGCGTTGTAATAACTTGAGCTGAAGTCGCCATGGTGAGATAGAGTCGTGGAGTCAGTTTAGGGGACGTGTCCCCTGACGGAAAACCGGCAGTGAGGATAACCGGTAGCAGGAAGCAAGGCAAAACCACTGCCACTTGTTTGGAGCTGCTTGCTGGTGGAAAGTGGAATGTTTCTCGAATAGCTCGAGCAAACTAGAATAAGATACTAAGCTGAAAGACACTCTTCCCCCAACCAGAGGAATCTCTTATGCCTACCTCTCTGTCATCGTCCCGCTTCTCCGTTGTTGTTGGTGTGATGCTGGCTTTTTCCATACCTGGAGGGCTTGCTCGGGCTGACCTAGCTCAAGTCAAAGAGGCTGGTGTGCTCCGGCACCTAGGCATTCCATACGCTAACTTTGTTACAGGTAGCGGAGATGGAATGGACTCAGAGCTGATGCAGCTATTTGCAGCCGAGTTGGGTGTTCGCTATGAGCATGTTAAAACCGATTGGCCAGTAGTAGTAGGGGAACTTACTGGTCATAAGGTCAAAGTCAAGGGCGATGACATTGAAGTGATCGGGCCCACGTTAGTACGAGGGGATGTGATTGCTAACGGAATGACTGTCATCCCATGGCGCCAAAAGGCAGTGGCTTTCGCCACTCCCACATTTCCCAACCAAGTATGGTTAGTTTCTCGTGCTGATGCCCCCCTCGATCCGATTACCCCTAGCGGGGATCTGGCCAAGGATATTGCGGTAACTAAAGCTGTACTGAAAGATCGGGCGTTACTGGGCAAAGTCAATACCTGCTTGGATCCGGCCCTCTATGATTTAAAAAAGACGGGCGCTCGCATTGGATTATTTGAGGGAACGCTTAATGAGTTAGCACCAGCGGTACTCAATGGAGAATCTGAGTTGATCTTACTAGACGTACCTGATGCTTTGGTTGCTTTACAAAAATGGCCTGGGCAACTGAAGGTTATTGGGCCAATTAGTGAGAAGCAAGATATGGCACCAGCTTTTTCACCAGAATCCCCGGTGTTACGGGAAGTGTTCAACGAATTCTTGGCTCGTAAGAAGAAAGATGGAACATTTCTTTCTTTAGTGAAAAAATATTACCCCTTTGTTTTTGATTATTATCCAGATTTCTTCGCTGATGTTCATTGATGATCTATGGCCAGGGGATAATTGCTAGTCAATGGTTCGGTTCTGGGCGCCTTGGCGCGAATCTTCCTGGAATTTTGCTAGTTTGGCCGCTGCTGGAGTAGCGGCCCTCTACCTTGCATTTTTACTATTTAATAATTACCACTCAGCTAGTAGTTTACGAGAAACTTTACTAGAAGAATTTTCTCAGGAAACAAAGCGGCGAGTAGCAACTCTTTCTTACTTCTTTGTTGAACGGCAAAATGATTTAGCCAATCTAGCTCTTTCTCGAGAAATAGCCGTTTTTCACGAAAATAAAGCTTTGGGTATGAGTATGACCTATGGTTTACGCCAGAGCTTACTACCCATCGGCGATCGCTTCCGGGAACTCATGTTGCGTAAACGATTAGGGGAGGACTCTATTTATTCTAGGTTATTACTGCTTAATAATGAGGGAGAAATTTTAGTAGATACTCAAATTGATTCTAAGTCAGTAGTAACGAAAGATGAACGTTGGCGTTTGTGGTTAACACCTGATTATCGAGAACCTACTGTACTAGTAGGGCGACACGGTACCGAGTTGGTAATGTCTCTCGCCTATTACTTCAAAGATAATTATGCGGGTCAATTATTGGCTTGGTTACGTCCCGGATTGTTTCAACGTCAGCTTATTTCTAACGAAGACCATCATTCTGAGCGATTTTCTTACTTGGTTGCGTTGGATTCTACTCAGCCAACAAAACACGAGCTAGGGGTAGTCACCGACAAGCAACTAGTAACTGTAAGCCCACCCAATTCCCCCTTGCCTTCTTTATTGAGTCACTCCCATAACTGGTTGGATGGTCAACCTCGAGAAGTAACTCCCCACATCACGGCAGAAGATAGCCTCATGATTTCTCTGGGGATGCCCATATCAGGTACTCCTCTTTTTTTTGTAGCACTGGTTCCCGCTAGTGAGGTATATGGCCCTCTAGCTCCTTGGCAGTTATTATTAGGAACTGGTGGAGCGGCTATAGTAGTATTAGGAACCTCTATTTTATTGGTACGGGCTCGTTTACGAGCGGTAGCCTTACAGACTCATTTACAAGAATCTTCTCTGCGAGAGCAAGAAATCAATAGTAAAAATCTACAATTAGAAAAAGAAGTTGCAGAGCGTTGGCGTGCTGAGGTAGCGCTGCGAGAAGCAAAAGAGATAGCGGAGACCGCTAATCGGGCCAAAAGTGAATTTTTGGCTACTATGAGTCATGAGATACGCACACCAATGAATGGTGTAGTAGGAATGACAACACTACTAACAGATACTCATCTGTCTGATGAACAGCGAGATTATGTAGAAACTATTCGTGGTTCTGCGGATGCACTGTTAGCAGTAATTAATGATATCTTGGATTATTCGAAGATAGAAGCCGGTAAATTAGATCTGGAATTAAAAAAATTTGATTTAAGAAGTGTTATAGAGAATATTGCTGATTTACTCACTCTAAGAGCTCAAGAAAAAGGATTAAAG
>CAWUNB010000029.1:0-12141 GCA_963923745.1 uncultured Thiotrichales bacterium | reverse complement strand
AGCAGGAACCCGCCGAAGTGGCTCAGGCTCTTGTAGCTTGGGCGCAGTAGGAATCCCCTTTAGGGGGAGGATGTCAATGAATATCGCCGCCTATCCACAGTCCCTTGGGTGTTAGCTATGCGCGATCCCACCGCTCTGCCTGAAAAAGCCTCTGGTCATATCGAGGTTAAGCACACCACTTGTTATATGTGCGCCTGCCGTTGTGGCATCCGCGTTACCCTCCGGGATGGGGAGGTGCGCTATATCCAAGGGAATCCCGACCACCCCCTCAATCAGGGGGTGATCTGCGCTAAGGGTGCCTCCGGCATCATGAAGCAGTACTCACCGGCTCGGCTAACCCTACCGTTGCGGCGACGCCCAGGTAGTGAGCGGGGGGCCGGGGATTTTGAGGCTATTTCTTGGGATGACGCCTTTACCTTGTTGGAGGATCGGCTCGGCAAGATTCGCGCCGACGATCCCAAGCGTTTTGCCCTGTTCACCGGGCGCGACCAGATGCAAGCCCTGACCGGGTTATTTGCCAAGCAATTTGGTACGCCCAATTACGCTGCCCACGGTGGGCTGTGTTCGGTCAATATGGCCGCCGGCTTGATTTACACCATGGGTGGTTCGTTCTGGGAATTTGGTGGACCGGATTTAGACCGTGCCCGCTTATTTGTGATGTTTGGCACCGCCGAAGATCACCATTCCAACCCCATGAAGATCGCCCTGTCCAAATTTAAACGGAGCGGCGGTCGACTGATTTCGATTAATCCGATTCGTACCGGCTATTCTGCAATTGCCGATGAATGGATTCCCATTCGTCCCGGCACAGATGGGGCGTTGATTTTAGCTCTGTGTTACGAAATCGTCGCTAAAGGTTTATATGACCGAGATTTTCTGGTGCGTTATTCTAATGCGCCAGAGTTGGTCAATTTAGATCCTAATAGTACCGAGCAAGGTATGTTGCTGCGCTCAGAAGTGCCACCGGAAGAAGGCTGTTTTGATCCACAAAATAAATTGTGGTGGGACCGCCATTCCAATGGCCCGGTGCCAACGCGGCAAGAAGGGGCCGATCCCTATCTGATGGGGGAATTCCAGTTAGCCGACGGTACGCCAGTGAAACCGGCGTTCCAATTACTCAAGGAACGGCTCAATCGCTATACCCCAGAATGGGCGGAAACCATTACCGGTATTCCGGCGGCAACCATTCGCCGCTTGGCCCATGAAATGGGTGTAACCGCCCGCGATCAAAAAATTGAATTGCCCATTCCCTGGACCGATTGTTGGGGTAAAGACCACGATTCCGTGACCGGTAATCCAGTGGCCTTCCACGCCATGCGGGGTATGGCTGCCCATTCCAACGGGTTCCACGCTATCCGCGCCTTGGGCATCTTGATGTCCCTGCTGGGCACCATTGACCGTCCCGGTGGCTATCGCCACAAAGCGCCGTTTCCTCGTCCTATTCCCCCCTGTGCCAAGCCCCCCAAGGGACCGGGGGACATCCGGGCCAATAGTCCGTTGAACGGTATGCCCCTAGGTTGGCCGGCGGATCCGGATGACTTATTTGTGGATGAAGCAGGGGAACCGCTGCGGCTGGATAAAGGTTTCTCGTGGGAGTACCCCCTATCGGTCCATGGCTTGATGCACAACGCCATCACCAATGCCTGGCGCGGCGATCCCTACCCTATTGATACCTTGTTGATTTTTATGGCTAACATGGCCTGGAACTCCACCATGAATACGGTGGAAGTGCGGCGCATGTTGGCGGATAAAGGGGAAGATGGCGAATACCGGATTCCGTTTATCGTGGTGGCCGATGCTTTCCACTCGGAAATGGTGCAGTTTGCCGATTTAGTGCTACCCGATACCACTTATCTGGAACGCCACGATGTCATGTCCATGCTGGATCGACCCATTTCTGAGTTTGATGGGCCGGTGGATGCGGTGCGCTTGCCGGTAGTGCCCCCCAAGGGGGAATGCAAACCGTTCCAAGAAGTGTTGATTGAATTGGGGAGCCGATTGCGCTTGCCGGCCTTTGTCGATGCCGCCGGTAATCGGAAATACCGGGATTACCCGGACTTTATTGTGCGCTATGAAACGGAGCCGGGTTCTGGGTTGGGTTTTCTGGCCGGGTGGCGGGGTAAAGGCGGCGACCAATTCCTGCGCGGCGAACCTAATCCGCGACAGTGGGAGTTGTATGCCCAGAATCATGGGGTATACCAATACCATCTACCCCGTTCTTACCAGTACATGCGTAATTGGAATCAGGGCTATTTGCGCTGGGCCCAGCAACATGGGCTTATTCGTTACGCCGAACCCATCAACATTCATATCTACTCGGAAGTGCTGCAAAAGTTCCGCTTGGCGGCCCAAGGCCGTTCTGACGGGAAACAGCCCCCGGATCGGTTACGCAAACGGGTCGAAACGTATTTTGATCCCCTGCCGTTCTGGTATGCCCCCCTGGAACACCAATTGGTGGATCGGCGGGCCTATCCTCTGACCGCCCTCACCCAGCGCCCCATGGCCATGTATCACTCCTGGGATTCCCAGAACGCTTGGTTGCGGCAAATTCATACCTATAACTACCTGTTCGTTAATCCCCGTACCGCCGCTGGTCAGGGTATTAACGACGGCGATTGGATTTGGGTGGAGTCGGCTACCGGTCGAGTGCGTTGTATGGCGCGTTACACCGAAGCGCTGGAACCCGGTACGGTGTGGACCTGGAATGCCATCGGTAAAGCGTCCGGTACCTGGGGACTGGCCCCCGATGCGGCGGAATCGCGCCGAGGTTTCTTGATGAATCATTTGATTCGGGAAGAGTTGCCGCCCCATGAATACGGGGATCACATCTCCAATTCTGACCCAGTGACCGGTCAAGCCGCCTGGTTTGATACGCGGGTGCGGATTTTCCGCGCCGCCGATGATGAGCCCCGAGAGAGTTTCCCCCAATTTCCCCCCGCCCAGCCATTGCCGGGCATGACACAGCCCAAAGGACGGTGGCTGGCCTACTTTGCTGGGCGGCTACGCCGCACCCATCGTTCATGACAGGTGCCCCATGACCCAACTTGCTCTGGTCATCGATCTGAATGTTTGCGTGGGCTGCCATGCCTGCGTCACTTCCTGTAAAGAATGGAATACCTCGGGCTGGGCCGGTCCCATGACCGACCGGGATCCCTACGGGGCTTTGCCCACTGGAACCTTTTTTAACCGGGTACAGACGTTTGAAGTCGGGGTCTATCCCAATACCGAAACCGTCCACTTCCCCAAGTCCTGTCTCCATTGCGAAGAGCCGCCCTGTATTCCGGTGTGTCCCACCGGGGCCAGCTATAAGCGAGCGGAAGACGGCATCGTGTTGGTGGACTATGACAAGTGCATCGGCTGCAAGTACTGCTCTTGGTCGTGCCCCTACGGCGCTCGCGAGTTCGACGAAAATCAGCGGGTGATGAAGAAGTGCACTCTGTGCGTGGATCGCATTTACGACCGCAGTTTGCCGGAGGCCGAGCGGCGACCCGCTTGTGTCATGTCTTGTCCCACCGGTGCCCGCCTATTTGGCGATATTCACGACCCGGATTCAGCGGTGTCGGTAGCCATTCGTGAGAACGGCGGTTATCCGTTGATGCCGGAATGGGGAACCAGTCCGTCTAACCATTACCTGCCTCGGCGCAAGACGCGCTTAGTGGTGCGTACAGAAGAATTGCTGCGGGCGGATAACCCGCTGAAGAAAGAGCAGCCGGTCGCCCCTGATAAGACCCGACCGACTCTGGACGATGTGATGAGCTGGTAATTCCCTCGACTCGGACTTAAGCCACTATGCATCCCGCCTTCTCCGTGATTTTCCTCACCACCCTGATTGGGGTGGGGCAAGGGCTGTTTCTCGCCCTCTACACCGTACAACTCTACGCCCTTGCCGGTTTGCTACCGGTCCAGGGGGGATCGAATTTCTACGCCGAAGGCAGTGCTGTCGCTCTGGCCTTTCTCGGGGCCGGGTTGTTCGCGTCCTTCTTTCACTTGGGCCATCCGCAACGGGGCTGGCGTGCCGTGGCCTGTTGGCGCACTTCTTGGTTATCTCGGGAAGTGATTGTGCTACCGGCGTTTATCGGTTCGGTGCTGCTTTACGGCGCTATTCATTTCCTCAACTGGCACCCGGTATTGTTTACCTTGGGCCGCGCTAATGTGCCGGTGGATCCGTCCACTTTGGTGGGAGTAGTAGCCACCGCCTTGGCTTTTCTGCTCTTTCTGTGCACCGGCATGATCTACGCCAGCGTGCGTTTTTTACAGGAATGGCACCACTGGCTGACGGTGGCGAATTTCGTACTGTTTGGCGGTGCTTCGGGATTCACGGCGGCAGCGGTTTACGCCGCCCTTCGGGGAGCACCTAATTTGGTGGGTTTCTACGCCAGTTGGGCCATCATTTTGACGGGAGTTGCGGCGATCTCCCGCATGGCCGCGCTGATCCGCAACCACCACATCAAACCCCGTTCTACTTTGAGTTCGGCTATTGGTGTGCGCCATAACCGCATTGTTCAGCGGACCCAAGGGTTCATGGGCGGGTCTTTCAATACCCGCGAATTCTTCCACGGGGCTGATTCCCGCAAGGTGGCCTTGGCGCGTATTTTCTTTCTGGTCTTAGCGTTTCCCTTCCCCATTTTACTGCTGGCAGCCGCTCTTACCCTGGCCGATCCTTGGCTAGTAGTTTGGGCGTTTTCATTGCAGTACAGTGGACTGCTGATTGAACGCTGGTATTTCTTTGCGGAAGCGCGCCATCCCCAGAATTTGTATTACCAGTCGGTGGCTTAGAATATCTCAGCGATAGAAGCCACGAGCTCAACCCACTTATCGTGCCCGCGAAAGCGGGCATCTGCGTCTTTAAGGATGGTTAACCTCTGATCATGAAATCACTAACTATCTTCCCCAACTTAGGGAAGCGTTTTTTTGTTGGTCCAATGTTGTTACTGGTCCCTCTCGCTGTGTTACCTCCATCAGCCTTGGCCCAAGGAGGGACTCTGTGGCCCCTCATTACAACCGCTATTGCCAGCCATCCCAGTGTTCAAGCCCAGCAATCCCTCGCTGCCGCTGCAGAAGCTGGAGTGGAAAGTGCTCACTGGCAATTTTTTCCCACACCCTTTGTTTCCCTACAGGCGGCCAGTGCATCCAAGGCCGACCTGAGCTACGCAGGGGATCAACAGGTGACAGTGTTTGGGGCTACTCAGCCCTTATGGACTTGGGGAAGACTGACAGCAGGGCTGGATAAAGCCAAAGCCCAGGCGACCATGGCTGCTGCCGGTCAAGCAGAGACCCAGCAACAGCTGGCCATTCGAGTTGTGCAGAACTATGGCGATTGGTGGGCAGCCTACCGCAGGCGGTGTGCCTATGAACAAGGAGTTACCCAGCACCAGAAATTGCGCAGTCAGGTCCAACGGCGGGTAGAGGAAGGGCAAGCGGCAGCCAGTGATCTCACTTTAGCAGAAGGACGGTTATCTTCTATGCAAGCGGATCTATCATCGACTCGAGCTCAAGAGCGGGCCGGGTTGGCACGCCTCTCCCAACTTACGGGTATGCCTATGGAATCAGCGCTGTTGGCGAAAAACCCTGCTGAACCCTGGGCATTAACTTTGTCCATACCGGTACTACAGCAGCAAGCTGAAGACGCTTCTCCTACGCTCGCACGACTCCGGGGACAGGTTCAAGTGGAAGCTGCTGTCATTGAGGAAGCCAAAGCGAAGACTTTGCCAGAAATTCAGGCCCGTGTTGAGCAACAACATGGGAATTTTAGTTTGGCTGAAACAAAATCTCCTTTAACGCGGGGATTTATTACTATTTCTAGTCAATTTGGCGCTGGTCTATCTACTTTAACGGCTGTGGCAGAAGCAACTCACCGACACGAAGCAGCGTTGGCAGAATTAGAAGCGCAACGTAGAAATTTAAGTGAGCAAATTATGACGGATCAAGCTTCATTAATGGAATCAGCCGAACGGCGGCAAGCTCTGCAAAAGGCAGTGGCATTGGCTGCCCAAGTTCAAGAGTCCTGGGATAGGCAATATTTTTCTGGCCGTAAAACTTGGCAAGATTTAATGAATTCCGTGCGAGAGTTTGTGCAAACTCAAGCCCAATTGGCAGATATTGATGCTACTCAAGTAGTAGCTTCTTGGCGGTTAGCTTTCCTTACTGGCAACATATCGCCTTCCACTAAGGATCCTTCCCCTTAGGATTATCATGAGCACCGATTCATCTTCCTCCTCTTTACGAATGGCATTATTACGGTTAGCTGAATTACAGCGGGAGCCTATCAATCGGCTGGCTTTACAGGAAGCAGTAACTGCAGCCGAAAATAATAATCCTCAAAATAATAATCCTCAAGAGCAGCTAAGAATATTAGCTACTCATTTAGGATTAAATCCCCCTCGTTGGTTAAAAGCAGCGGATGCTTCTCAGGTACCCGCACTTTTATGGGATAATCAGTGGCGGGTGCTGGTTGGTAAAAATGGTCAAGATCAGTGGATAACCCAATCTTGGAATGAAGAATCCCGAACATGGTCAGAGGAAAATAGTTTTGATTTAACAAACGTAAAACTAGTTCGTCTTTCCTTGCGTCCTATTTTTCGGTTAGGTAATAGTCCTATTTTTGCTTTAGTGACTCACGAAATGCGGGCTCACCGACGTTTGTTAATGGAAGCCGGGGTCGCAGGTTTAATTATTGGACTATTGGGATTGATTACTTCTTTTTATTCATTACAGGTATACGATCGTGTTATTCCAACAGCTGCACTGCAAACTTTGATGGTACTTAGTCTAGGCGCATTAGTTGCCGTTGGTTTGGATTGGTTAGCTCGTCACTCCCGTAGTTACTTATACGAACATTTAATTGAATCCGTTGATCAACGCTTGGCGCGTACCGTTTACCTGCGATTGTTATCTATCCGCCTTGATCAATTTCCTCGTAGTGTTGGTAGTTTAGCAGGGCAAATGCGAGGCTACGAGAGTGTAAGGGCTTTTTTAACCCAAGCCACTACTAGTATGTTAGTCGATTTGCCTTTTGCTATATTATTTTTAGCACTAATTGCCGTTATCGGTGGTTGGTTGGCATTGGTTCCAGTGAGTTTCTTTTTGATGGCCTTTACTTTAGCGCTTTCTTCTCGCGGTTCAATGGAAGTCGTTGCCCATACGGGTATGCGGGCAGGAAATTTTAAAACAGGTCTATTAGTGGAAACTGTCGAGGGAGCAGAAACTATTAAATCTGGCCAAGGGGGGTGGCGATTACTGGGAAGGTGGCTAAAATCTACCGAAGAAGCTCGAGATGCAGAAATAGCTATGCGTCGTATTAGTGAGCGTTTCCAACATTTGATCGCCAGTTTTCAGCAATTTAGTTACATCCTCTTAGTTGCTTTAGGAGCTTGGCGAGTGAGTGAGGGAGAAATGACTATGGGAGGACTCATCGCTTGTTCTATTTTGTCTGGTCGAGTTCTTAATCCCGTTACCATTTTAGCTTCCCAAATGATGCAATGGTCCCAGGCAAAAGCAGCCTTAGAAGGATTAGATGCCCTATGGAAGCTAGAGGATGACTATAGCGGTCAAGAACCGGTTTTAGTGGACAATTTACAGGGGCATTATCAGTTTGATGGCGTTAAAGCCCATTACGGAGCGCTACCAGCTCTTATTGTACCTCAGTTGGCTATTCGTCCCGGTGAGCACATTGGTGTTATTGGGCCAGTTGGTGCCGGTAAGACAACTTTACTGCGATTGCTATCAGGGATGTATAAACCCCAAGAGGGGCGTATTCTGTTAGATAATATCGATTTACATCATCTAGCTAAACCTTTATTGGCAGAGCATATTGGTTATTTACAACAGGAAGGTCGTTTATTCGCAGGTACTCTACGAGAGAATTTACTATTAGGGGTAATTGATCCAGGCGATGCTGTTATTCTAGAAGCAGCCCAGCGAACCGGTTTGATGGAATCATTATTAGCTTCTCACCCTAAAGGTTTACAGCAAGAAATCTACGAAGGGGGAATAGGATTGTCTGGAGGACAGAGGCAACTTGTCAATTTAACTCGGGTATTATTGAGAAAACCCCATATTTGGTTATTAGATGAACCCACTGCATCGGTAGATGGACAAATTGAGCAAAAGCTTATTGCTTTATTTCAGCAAACAATTACTGCTCGAGATACTTTGATATTGGTAACCCATAAACCTGATATGCTTCGCTTAGTCGATAGGCTTATTGTGATTGCCAACCATCAAATTTTATTAGATGGCCCTCGGGATCAGGTGTTGGCTCGCTTGCAGGCTAATAGCGCTGCTCCTGCTATTGGGAGAAGCGCGTGAACACATATCATCCACCCAGAATATTGTACTTGGTTATATTAACGGTACTAACTTTTACTCTTTGGGCTTCTCTTTTTGAAATTGACCAAACAGTACGCACCCAGGGGCAATTCATTCCTGATGCCCACACTCAAATTCTTCAGGCAGTGGATGGTGGAGTACTCTCCGAGATTCGGGTACAGGAAGGTGATACTGTTAAAGCCGGGCAAGTGGTTGCCATATTAGAGCCTGATAGGGCTCGAGCCGCATCCGATGAGAGTCATGCTAAAGTTGCTGCTATTCAAATAGCATTGACACGGGCTAAAGCCGAAGCTACTGGGCAATCATTGAAATTTGGTAAAGAATTTAAAGATTATCCTGATCTAGTATCTGCTCAGCGGCAACTTTATCAGCAGCATAAACAGGGGTTAGAAGATACGCTGAAAGTATTACGGGAATCATTGGCCCTGGCTAATGATGAACTGGCTATGAATGAAGCTCTTTTCAAAACAGGTGATACCAGTCGCTTGGAATTATTACGGGCCAGACGTCAGTCTGCAGAATTAAAAGCCCGAATGAATGACGTTACCAATAAATATTTACAGGATGCTCGTACTGAAGTTGCTAAACAAGAAGAAGAATTGTCTTCTCAGCGTTATCGCCAGGCAGAACGAGATAATGTGTTATCCCATACAGCGATGACCTCTCCTGTTGATGGTGTAGTGAAATACCTACGAGTAAATACCGTGGGAGGTGTATTAAGGGGAGGGGATGAAATTATGCAGATCTCTCCTACTGAAGGTGAATTATTGTTAGAAGTACGGATTAATCCCCGTGATATCGGATTACTTCGTTTAGGATTACCAGTAGCGTTACGTCTCGACGCTTTTGATTACACGCTCTATGGTTCCTTGGCTGGTGAGTTGATTTATCTTAGCTCAGATACTCTTACCGAACAGGGTTCTAATAATCAAGCTCAAGTTTATTACCGAGGACGAATTCGGTTAGAGCGGGAAGCCTTATCCCACAATCCAAAATTACAGGGAGTTAGTTTAAAACCAGGAATGACGGCGACCGTTGATATTCGCACTGGGCAACGCACTGTGTTGGCATATCTTATGAAGCCTATCGCTCGTGCTTTCGGTGGGGCTATGAATGAGCGTTAACCAGTTACTCCAGGGGAGCTAGGGTAAACTGAAAGCTGGATTCACTGGCCAGGATAAATCCCCTCAAGTAAATGCTTCGATGGCTGTTTTTAGTGCTGAATGGGATTCCGCATATTGGTTAATGGGTATTCCACAACGACATGCCTCCCAGGCTTGACAGATACTTTCCGCTCCAGCTTGTGGTCCATGGGGATGGCTAAATACTCCCCTTCCAGGAATAAAACCAAAATCCACCGAACCTATCTGTCGGTACACTTTCTCTAGCGTACCTGCCCATTCACTTCCTCCAGGGACTGGTAATACAGGAAGGAGGGAACCCATTGGATCTAAACAAGCTTTAACATTAGCCAATACTTCTGCGGGGGTTGTCATCATCTTTGTTCCAAAACCCGGAGTAATGATGGCGTCGAATCCCGCTAGCCGCTGCAATTTGGTAATTACTCGGCTGTGAATACCATAACCAGGCAACCGGCTAAGAGGAGCAATGAATGCAAAATGACCGACCAAAGGTACTTGGGCATGACGGCGTAATGCCCTTACAGCCCCTAGTCCTACCGTCATGGTATTGACCAATAGGGCATTAGCTCCATTAGCGACCGCGATATCGTGGAGATCGCATAACCGATCGGCCTCATCTGTGATATTCGCCAAGTACATTTTTCTCTGGCCGGTTTGCTGTTCTACCCGCTGTCGGGCTTCTCCCAGCAGTAAAGAACGTTGTTGGAGAGGACAATTGGGAATGTCCGCCAGCATTTCATCATCCTTAGCCACATCTAATCCTCCCATCCAGCCTTGATAACCAGCTTCAGCTAAGGGTTCTGGTGGTAAACCAATGTTAGGTTTGATGACACCAAAAAAAATTGGGCGATCATAGACTTGCAATAAAGCTCGTATTCCAGCTAATCCAAATTGGGGACCAGCAAATTGGCTAATAAATGCTTGTGGAAAATGAATATCTAATAATTTAACCAAGGGAGCATTAGGGGAAAAAAAGGGTCCTTCCCCGGCTATGGCCGTAAGCAAATTGGGAATACGTGGCCCAAAATTTCCGTGGGGATGGGCAACGCGAATTTGGCACTGGTGCACGGGCCCGGTGACTGGACAATTAACAGGGTAACTAAAACAGTTAGCAGTACTAATGATTTCCAGGTCTAATATTTTAGCCCCGAATTGGGGACGAAAATCTTCTTCGACGCCGACCCGCTGCCATTGGGCAGTGGATTGTTCGCTACAAAACTGTGCCGCTATTGTCTGGGGATCCCCAATACATTCCAGATAGTAATCCACTTGTAGATATTGTTCTAAATCCAGTGCCTCTCGATGAGCAAAAAAACCATCCCGATCCCTTAGTTTCATTTGGCATTCCCCTTAAAAAGCGTTAGAAACATGGCATCTCCGTAAGAAAAAAACCGATAACCTACCGCTACCGCATGGTGGTAGGCTGCCATCACCGATTTATAACCAGCAAAAGCACATACCAGCATTAGTAATGTCGATTCAGGTAAGTGAAAGTTAGTAATCAACCCATCCACCGTACGAAAACGGTAGCCGGGGTAGATGAAAATATCAGTATCACCACAAAATGGTGTTAATTCCCCGCAACGGGAAGCACTCTCTAAGGCTCGTACCGATGTGGTTCCCACCGCGATGACTCGTCCTCCCTTAGCGTGGGTTTGCTGGATTGCTTGGTAGGTGGCTTCTGGTACTTCGCACCACTCTCGGTGCATTCGGTGATCTGCCAATGCGTCTACCCGCACCGGTTGGAATGTTCCAGCTCCCACGTGGAGGGTGACATAGGCGCTTCCAATACCTCGCTGAGTTAGCTGTGCCAGAAAGGATTCATCAAAGTGTAAGCCGGCGGTGGGAGCCGCTACTGCTCCCGGGTGGCGAGCGTAGACCGTTTGGTAACGGTGTCGGTCAGTGGGTTCATCAGGACGGTGAATGTAGGGCGGCAGGGGGATATGGCCAATAGCCTCTAACAGTTCGGTTACCGGACGGGGATCGGCAAACACCAACTCAAACCATTGCCCGTCCCGTCCAACCACCTCCGCTTCTACGCCCTGCTCCAGCAACAAGCGACTCCCCAAGCTGGGGGACTTACTGGCCCGCACCTGACCCAAAATGCGATGGGAATCAAGCAATCGTTCCACTAGCACTTCGACTCGACCACCGGTGGGTTTATGGCCAAGTAAACGGGCCGGAATCACTCGAGTATCGTTGAAGACCAATAGGTCGCCGGGTGTCAGTAAATCCAGCAGTGCAGAAAACGATCGGTCCTGATAGTTTCCAGTATTGCCGCTCAAAACCAACAACCGACTCTCTCCCCGAGGAAGGGGATACTGGGCAATAAGATGGGGGGGGAGCTCAAAATGAAAGTCGCGACGGTTCATAGCCGATAGCATACGACTGCTTGTTGCAACAGGACCACTGTTGTAGCCGCTTCCCCTGCTCGGTATCCTGTTAGTATCTCGTTTCCTGGGCATGGGGCCCTCGGAGAATTTGATGTTTCACAAGCGCAACATATCCCTCGTGGCAGCCGGTGTAGTCCTTGGGCTTTCCTTAAGCCTTGGACACGGTGTTCTTGCCCAGCGTGACGTCGCCTCAGCAGAATCCCTTCCCTTGGAAGACCTGCGGATGTTTTCCGAGGTCTTTGCTCGTATTAAAAACGATTACGTGAAAGCAGTTGATG
>CAWUNB010000028.1:0-12563 GCA_963923745.1 uncultured Thiotrichales bacterium | reverse complement strand
GCGCTCGCTGAAATTGAACGGCTCAAATTGCTGTTATCGCAAAACCTAAATTAATTTCAAAATAAAACTGCTTCCTGAGCTGAGTCGAAGGGCACGGTACTCACTCTCCCTCCTTGGTGAGCATCGAAAGCACCACTGCTCTGCTGGTCCACCCTCCCGGATTGCGATAGAGTTCCCCAGCGGGTTCACCAAGCCCCAAGCATCCAATTTTCAAAGATCCTCCCTCCAAAAAATCGATTACAGCGAGGTCAGTAATGGCGCACACAGTCTGGGTGGTCAATGGCAAAGGCGGCGTCGGCAAATCCGTGCTGATGATGGTGTTAGCTTGGCAGTATGAGGCCGAAGGGCGGCCTCTGCGGCTCATTGATATTGACGATAAAGCCAAGCTGGCAGAGTTCATGGGCCACGACGAGGTGCTCTCCCTACGGGTAGGGGCTAACGCTGAGGCGCTGCGGGCTAATCCTGCTTTGGCTTATAGCTACTGGGACCAATTGGCCGCCGAGATTATCGAGCGAGACACTGGGGTGGACCTGGGGGCTAACATGGATCGGGCATTGTTAGATTGGGCTCGTAAATCCGATCTGGGACAGATCCTGCCAGAAAGCGACGTCACCATGGACATCTATGTCCCGGTTACGGCAGATCCATTGGCAGTCAGCGGCGGTATCCAAATTTTGGAAAAAGTGGAGCACATCTTCCCCGCCGCTCGGCGTATTTTGGTTCTCAACAAATCAGCAGGCTCCTTTGAAGCCTACGCTTCAACCCCTGAATTTGGCCGCATCGCTGCTATGCGGGAACGGGGACTCTATGTCGTTGCGATGGAACATTGTCACAGCGAAGCCTGGACCGACTTCGAGCGCCTGAAACTCCCCCCCTGGCGCATCTTGTCCATGGATGCCAAAACCGTGTCAGCCCAAACCGGCCTTGGATTACTGGCAGCCAAACGAGCCGTGGGGGATTACGCGGCCTGGTTGAAGCAGTTGCAACAGGCCCTCATGCCTTTGGTGCGTCATCCTGCTGTTATTTAAGTCCTCCCGTTGGAGCCTCCCCGTCATGAGCTGGACCAGCCGCCTTAATGCCTTGATCGTCGAGGGGCAGGCCGCCCGAATGGCCGAAAGCAGTGAAGCCTTGAGCCAACTGCTGGCCCTCACTCCCCAGGAACGGTGGGGGGCGTTGTTGGCGCGGGATGCCCGTTTGGAGCGGCTGTTGCCAGAGGATTACCAGCGACTGTTGCTGATCACCATGGAGCCTCGGGGGGAGCCGTTTCAAAGTGGCCCTCCCGTGGTGGTTCCATTATTGCCGGAACCCCACTTACCTAATCTGCCGCCACCGGCAGAGCCCCAGCAGCGCCAGGTCAGAGCGCAGCGGCGATTGTCATGGCTAGTGGTGTTATTACTGGTGTCGATGGCAGGATTATTAGTGGCCCTGTGGCTACGCCCAGAACCCGAAACCGGAGTATGGAATCGGGTAGACCAGCGGCTAGTGGATCTGGCCAAAACGGTAGAAGCCAATACCAATCGCCCCCTACCCATCTCGCCCACCGTCAATGTTAGCCATCGGGATGACAAAGCCCGACTAATAGAACGACGGGCCTTTCTAACTTTACGGGCGGTGGAGCAATTGGCCATGCGTTTAGAGCTAGGAGCTCCCTATCGGGCAGAACTGACGTCCCTACAAGCCCTGTGGGCCAATGGGGCGGAACTCACTCCCCTGGAATCCGCAGCCAATCTTGGAGTACCTGGACGCCCCGTATTGGCGGAACAATTGGCCACCCTTGAGGATGAATTAGCCAGTCACCGGCGAGAACTCCAGCCCTATTGGCGTTGGCTACCATTCTGGTCTGTTTCTGGGGCTACCCTGGAAAAAATCCAATCTTTCCAGGATATGGAAGGACGAGTGGCCTCTGCCCGTCAATCTCTCCGGGGAGGTGACTTGCGGGCAGCCAGCTTGGCCCTAGCGCCAGTGCAATATCCCAAGGCCCGAATTTGGCGGCAATTAGCGGAGACTCGACTAGCCTTGGAGCAAACAGTAACTAGCCTGTCTCAACAAGCCTGGGTCGCTGTCGGCCAAGCCATTGGAGACGGGCGGCCATGAAATACTTAGTGGCTTGGTTATCTGTTACCGGGGCAGAGTTGGTGGATCGTTGGACCCACCGAACCAGCGCGGTGAAACAACTTCCCCCTCCTACTAGCAATGTCCCAGCCCTTCGCACTCCGACGGTGGACCCCGAAGGGGTGCTGTGGCGACCGCCTCCCCGGGAAGCGTTGCTACGTAAACAACGAACAGCAGCCATCGCCAGCAGTACCCCGTCTCCATCCCGGTCCCGTTCTGCTCCTCGGCGTGGAACTACTCGACTGGACAGCGATATTCCAGCAGCCAATGCTCCTCCCCGGCCTACCCCCCAGCCCTACCAATGGCCGGAGGATACCGATGCCGGGAGTCGAGTGAGTCGTCGTCGCCAAGGACTAGAGTCGCTGGTCAATCTCAGGACGCCTGTTGAACACGAAGGAAATCACGATGCCTCCTAATGCCCCTGCATCGGAAGTTATTGCCGTAGTTAGCCCAGGAGGGGAATCGGGTAAAACGACTACGGCGGTCAATCTAGCTGTAGCCCTAGCAGCAGCTGGCCGTACCGTGCTGTTGGTGGATCTAGATCCTCGGGGTAAAGCTGGCGATAGCCTGGTACAGGGTCACCACCAACCGGGAGGATCTTATCGATTGTTATCGGAAACCCTGGTTAGTCGGGATTGGATTGCCGCCACGGAAATCCCCGATCTCTACCTACTACCAGCGGATCCGGCCCTGGCGGGTATCGAAGACGAGTTAGCCATGGAAGGAGATAGTCGCACCCGTTTGATTCAGGGATTAGCCAGCGTAGCTACCCTGACGCCCCGTTTTGATACCGTGATTCTGGATTGCCCCCCGGCTTTGGGACTTATCACCGTCAACATCCTGGGGGCAGCGGATCGGGTATTGATTCCAGTACCGGCTGATCCCTATGCCCTGGAGGGATTGCCCGCGCTGTTGAAGGCAATCCAGCGGCTCCGCACTGGTTTGAATCGTCCCCTACAGGGCGTCCATCTGCTGGCGGTACCGGGCACCGAGGACTCCCCTGATCCTAAGCCCTGGATCACTCAACTGCGCCGGGACTACCCGCGACTCGGACTACATAGCGGTATCCCTCGAGACGAAGCGGTCCAGGAAGCCACCACCCGTAATAAGCCGGTACTAGCCCATTGCCTATCCTGTCCAGCTAGCCAGGCTTACCTAGCCCTGGCAGCGGAATGGTTAACCCTGCCCCAACAGGGAGAACGGGAAGGCCCGTGGCGTTATCAAGCTCGCCAGGAAACCATGGCCCAATCCCGTCAAGGGATGGAACAACGCATTCGGGCATGGTTAGTCGATCCATCTTCTCTGCTGTACGACGCGCAGGAAGCCAGTCAACTAGGGGAAGAAGAGATACAGGAAGCCCTTTACCACATTACCCGCCACCCCCATCCACCTTCCTGGTTGGTCCGCCACCGAGGACAGCTATTTGCAGGACTGTTGGGATTGGTCATCGGCTTGCCTTTCTTGATAGGTCCGGAAGGAGGAGAAGATTGGCTTGGGCGATTGCGGCTGGATTTGGCTACCTGGCTAATTAGTCCAGGAAACTACTGGCAAATAGGTAGCCTGTTGCTGGCCCAGAGCGATGAAGCAGCCTATCGAGAATTATTGCTGGGAGCCCAATTGGTGGAGCACAACCGGCTATCCTTACTGGATTGCCGACGCCGAGCTTACCAACAGGGGGGAGCTGTGCCCTGTCACATTACGGTGGGATCTTCGCCGTGACACGCTGGATACAAGGCTACCTATTGATTGGTCTATCCCTGGCAGGAAATAGTTTGGGGAGCGGATCGGCTAAAGCAGATACCCTGGGGAGTACCGGTCCAGGTTTACGGGATCCGGCCTGGGTTGAACATCTACCGAAATTGATCGTTCCTTTACCTCGACTCAGTCCGTTACGGGCCGAGCAAGTGCCCTTGGCAACCTCCGCAGTCGTTGCACCTGAACCAACGGTCACTCCTCCACCAGCGTCTCCTCCAGTAGTTCCACCTCCCCCGGTTGCCGTGGTGGTAGCACCTCCGGTAGAGCCTGCAGTGGAACCTGCCCCACCCCCATCAATTACCAATCGCCCACCGCCTACGCCACCGGTGGTGCTAGTGCCCCAGGAAGAGAAAAAAGGGCATAAGGGTAAAAAAGACGACATAGAAGAAGTGGAAGAAGTGGAAATCGTGCCTCCTACTGAGTTAGCCACCGCCCTGGCTGCCGTGACCACTAGGGATTGCCCAGCGGGACAGGATGGGGTGGCGGCATGTGCTCCGGCTGTTTACCGCTGGCAGATCCAACTCTTCGCTGGACGATTGCGGGATCGGGTAGAAGCCGATCAAAAAGTATTCGCCCGAAAGCAACAAAACCTTTTGAGAAATCTAGAACTGTTCGTTGTGCAACGACCCGAACCGGTTAATGGCCAAGGAGGGGGACTTTATCGCTTGCGGGCCAAGCCCTTGGCTGACCGGCAAACAGCCCATCAAAAATGTCGACGTTTCAAACAGCGGGGAGTGGAGTGTTTGGTGGTGAAGTCGCGGTTAGTGGCACCTGCTGCTGTTACGGATAGTAAGGGGGAACAGGCAAACCCCTAAAACATATCCATTGGATCTACGTCCAACGACCAACGCACCTGCCGACCAGCGGGGAGACTAGTTAACAAAGGGATCCACTCGGCTAGTAACGTTTGCACAGGGCCACGGTGACGCGCTTGGAGCAACAAGTGGGCCCGGTAGTGTCCCGCCCGCCGTTCCATGGGGGCTGGGATGGGACCATGGACCTGGACGGCTGGGTTAGAAGGTCCTTGATCACGCACCGTCTGCAAAAAATCCAGAGGAAGTTGGGGGGTAGTAGCTTCTGCTCGAATCAGGGCTAAAGCCTGGTAGGGGGGCAGTTCTGCTGCCTCACGTTCGGCCAGTGCTGCATCAGCAAAAGCGGTATACCCCTCTACCACCAGAGTCCGTAGTAAAGGATGATCCGGGGCATGAGTTTGAATCAGCACCGTCCCAGGATGAGCAGCCCGACCGGCCCGACCAGCTACTTGTACCAGCAATTGAGCCAGGCGTTCCGCTGCTCGAAAGTCGGTGCTGTATAGACCTTGATCCCCATCGATGATGGCAGCCAAGGTCACCTCCGGAAAATCATGGCCCTTGGCTAACATTTGGGTACCCACCAAGATCCGCGCTTGGCCGTCTCGAACTTGCTGAAGACAAGATTCCAACGCCCCCCGTTGCCGAGTACTGTCCCGATCCAGACGCACCAAACGGTAATCAGGAAAATGACGGGTAAGCGCCTGCTCTAGTCGCTCAGTACCGGCTCCCAGCGCATGTAAGGTGGTACCACCGCACTGCGGGCAAGTTCGGGGACGGGGTTGATCTGCGCTACAGTGGTGGCAACGAAGTCGTCCTTCTTCCCGGTACAAGGTAAAACGGGCATCGCAACGGCGACATTGGGCAACCCAACCGCAGTTATGGCATAGCAGGCAGGGGGCGTAACCCCGTCGATTCAGGAACACCAAAGTCTGCCCTCCCCGACGCAGATGGTGATCCATGGCCGTCAGTAGAGTAGCAGACAAACCGTGCTCTACTTTTTCTCGCCGCAAATCCACGATGCGAAAACTAGGGCTAACAGCTGGGCCAGCCCGTTCCGGAAGACGAAGTAATTGGTAGCGCCCTGTACGGGCATTGTGAAGAGTTTCCAGAGAGGGAGTGGCCGAACCCAGTACGAGGGGAATTCCAGCCCGATGGGCCCGAACCACCGCTAGATCCCGAGCGTGGTAGCGAAATCCCTCTTGCTGTTTGTAGGACAAATCGTGTTCTTCATCTACGATGATTAACCCTAAGCGGGGGAGGGGAGTCCACACTGCCGAACGGGTCCCCACCATCACCGTCGCACTACCCTGGGCAGCCGCTCGCCAAGCAGCCAATCGTCCTAAATCCGTCAGCCCAGAATGGGATAGGGCCAGAGGTAAACCTAAACGCTGTTGGAAACGGGCGATGAGTTGGGGGGTTAGACCAATCTCTGGCACCAACACCAAAGTCTGTTGGCCCCGGGCGGCTACTTGGGCGATAGCTTCCATGTAGACTTCGGTTTTGCCACTGCCTGTAACCCCTTCTAATAAAAAAACTTGATATCCCTGAGCGGTTACTAAGGTAGTAGCGGCCTGTTGTTGGGCACTATTAAGGGGAGGCGCCGGCTGGGGGACTTGGGGAGAAGTAATGCCATCCACCGGTAACGGAACGGCCAATCCCTGTGCTTGCAAAGCCTGCAATCCCTTACGCCATAGCAGCCGTTGAGCGGGATCTGCCGGTAATAGTAAAGGGGCACCCTGAGCTTCATGCAGTCGGACCAGCAGCGCTTGTTGCCGGGGAGCGCGTCTCAGCATTATCGGATCGGTTTGCTGGCCCTGGGGGGTCAGGTACCAAGCCGATGGACCGCTATGGAATGGTCGACCTTCCCGTAACAAACCCGGTAGAGCAGTCCAGACGACGTTGCCTACCGGGTGGTGGTAGTAGTGGGCAGCCCATTCCACCAGAGCCAAGGTTTCAGGGGACAGTAGAGGAGCATCGTCCAGCACCGCTAAGGCTGCTTTGAGGGGACGATCAACCCGGGGAGCCTCTGCAACGTCTAACAGTAGCCCAACAACAAGTCTGCGCCCGAAAGGTACCTGTAATCGCACACCTGGTACCAGATTAGAGGGATGTCCATCCGCTGGTGGAAGGTAGTCGAAATCATGGTAAAGGGGGGAAGGAATGGCGACCCGCAGAATGGTCATGGCCACCAACTAACACCGCTCCCCCCGTAAAGAATTGGGTAGTGCTTCTGTGATGCGAACGGATAGCAGTTTGCCTATCAGATCCATCGTTCCGGGAAAGTTAACAATGCGATTACTTTCGGTGCGCCCAGCTAACCAAGTGGGATCCTTTTTGGAGAGTCCCTCCACCAAAACAGGCTGAATTGATCCCACTAGCGCTGCACTGTGGCGAGCACTTTGGGTGATAAGCTGGGCTTGCAGACGGGCTAGTCGTTGTTGCTTAACAGCAGGGGATACCCCATCCACCATATCCGCTGCTGGGGTACCAGGACGGGGGCTGTAGATAAAGCTGAAGGAAGTATCAAAATCCAAAGCTGCCACCAGATCCAGGGTTGCTTGAAAATCTTCGTCAGTTTCTCCTGGGAAACCCACAATAAAGTCTGAGGAGAGGCTCAAATTAGGACGAGCTTCCCGCAGACGACGGATAATGGCTTTGTATTCCATTACGCTGTGACGGCGTTTCATTAAACTGAGAATGCGATCAGAACCACTTTGTACCGGCAGATGAATGTGTCCTGCTAGAGCGGGAATTCGGCCATAGCACTGAATCAACCGATCAGTCATTTCGATGGGGTGGGAGGTGGTAAAGCGGATGCGCTGGATACCGGGAATAGCAGCTACAAAATCAATAAGATCTGCTAAATCAGCCAGATTGCCATCATGACGCTTCCCTCGATAAGCGTTGACGTTCTGCCCCAATAGGGTGACTTCCCGTACACCTTGTTCGGCCAGACCCACCACTTCAGCAATAACATCGTCAAACGGTCGACTCACTTCCTCCCCTCGAGTGTAGGGGACCACGCAGAAAGTGCAGTATTTGCTACACCCCTCCATTACCGATACGAAAGCAGCGGGGCCCTGGGCATGGGGTTCTGGGAGGCGATCAAATTTTTCAATTTCAGGAAAAGAAACATCCACCACTGGTCCCTGGTGCCAAACCGTTTCTAACATTTCTGGTAATCGGTGGAGAGTTTGAGGACCGAAAACAATATCCACATAGTTTGCTCGACTTCGAATAGCCGCTCCCTCCTGGCTAGCTACACAACCACCAACCCCAATAACTACTCCAGGCCGGGCTTCTTTATAGGGTCGCCATTGTCCCAATTGAGAAAACACTTTTTCTTGAGGTTTTTCCCGCACAGAACAAGTATTGAGTAGCAGCACATCGGCTTGCTGGGGATCCTCCGTTAGCTCTAAACCGTGGCTGGCCTGTAACAATTCCGCCATGCGGGAGGAGTCGTACTCATTCATCTGACAGCCAAAAGTTTTAATGTGTAGCTTGCGGGGGGGCATGGTGGATCCTCATAGCTTGCGAATATAGCCATTATCGCCGTTATCGCCACAGGGAAGTGATTTATCCCACACGAAGAAGCAACCATAACCCCCCAAGCAACAGAGGCTGATGAACAAGGTAAATCGCCAAACTATGGCGACCTAACCAAGCCAAAGGTGCTATCCATGGGATCGAAAGGGAGAGAGTAGGAGGAGAGCCCCCGGGACGATACAACCGATTTCCCAGCCATAACCCCAGGAGAACTACTCCAAACCAAGGAATTAGGGGCACATAATCTTCAGTGTGGGGTTTGAAAGTCATCATTCCAACCCAGTGAAGGGCTGGCTGATTAAATAGGGGGTAATGTGCGGTAGAACCCACCACAACTATCCCAATCCCAGCCACTAAGGTGAACCAACTTCCTCGAAAGAAAAGCGCCAACCCGCTGGCCACTACCGCAAAATGCAGTACCCCAAAATAGATATAACTACGGGGGAATAACCAAGCAGAAGCTATGGTTACTAATAAGGCTGCTCCCAGCAAACGAATTAATCTTTGGGGTAGCCGGTGAGGAGGAGCCAAGGACAGGCTAACCCCCATAACCAATAGAAACAGTGTTAGGATGATAGCTCGGGCTATGAGCCAAAACGGATCGGTATTGAAGTGAAAATGGGTAAAACCATACCAATTCAAATCGAAGAAGCAGTGGTAAATCACCATAAGAAGCACTGCCAGCCCCCTCGTGGCATCTAGCAGTGGAAACCGACCTAGGGGAAGGGGGGCTGCTACTTGTTCGCCCGTCGTCACAGGTGTTCCCCTCTGGGATAATCCCCTGTTAAGGATAGGCAGCCCTTAGATGCCCCCCTGTTGGAAATAACCCGTTCTATCATTGCGGCTCTTGATTTCACTTTTTTTGGGAGAATTCTGATGACGATGGCTGACCGCGACGGCCTGATTTGGCTCGATGGAGAAATGGTTCCCTGGCGCGAGGCGAAAACCCACGTACTGACCCACACGCTTCACTACGGCATGGGCGTGTTTGAGGGAGTTCGCGCCTACCAAACGGATCGCGGCACCGCCATTTTCCGGTTGGCTGATCATACTCGTCGTTTGTTCCGTTCTGCGCACATTCTAGGAATGACTCTTCCCTGGGATCAGAACACCCTCAATGAAGCGCAACGGGTAGTGGTCCGGGATAACGGGCTGCGCTCTGCCTATATTAGACCCATGTGTTTCTTCGGCGCTGAGGGCATGGGACTGCGGGCAGATAATCTGAAAGTTCATTGTATGGTGGCGGCCTGGGAATGGGGCTCATATCTGGGGCAGGAAGGGATCCAAAAAGGAATCCGGGTGCGAACTTCTTCTTTTACCCGCCATCACGTCAACGTCACCATGTGTAAAGCTAAAGCCAATGGCAACTACATGAATTCCATGCTGGCTTTGCGGGAAGCCCTGTCGGCTGGCTGCGAAGAAGCGTTGTTACTGGATGTAAATGGCTTCGTGGCAGAAGGGAGTGGAGAAAACGTGTTTCTGGTAAGGGATGGGGTGCTCTATACCCCAGAATTAACTTCAGCCCTGGATGGTATCACTCGCGATACGGTGATTCGTTTGGCCCGAGAAATCGGTTTAACTGTCCAAGAGAAACGTATCACCCGAGACGAGGTATATATTGCCGATGAAGCTTTCTTCACCGGTACCGCAGCGGAAGTAACTCCTATTCGGGAACTGGATGGGCGATCTATTGGTAACGGTGGCCGGGGACCCATCACCGAGCAGTTGCAGAGTCTTTACTTCGATCAAGTTTATGGCCGACGAACCCAACAACCAGAATGGCTGGCTTGGGTATAAATTTGCTAAGTACATGGACGAATAAGGAGAAATCATGAGCACCAAAGTAAGCATTACGATTCTTCCCAGCGCTCGGGGAAGTTACCGGGCGGAGGAGGGAGGGCGGGCAGTACCCCCCACGGAACCCAATGCGCAACGCTGTTATACCGTGACTCCGCGAGATTTACCGGCCCATTGCCCGCCCCCTGGAACAACGTTGTGGGATTCTCATCCTCGGGTATTTTTACCCTTCGGTAGCCATGGACGAGCCCGTTGTCCCTATTGTGGCGCGGAGTATGTGCTGCGGGACTAACCGATCCCCGGGTCTTGCCGGGCCGGCCCCAGGTGATTCGCCAACTCACCGTCCTGGCCGTGAGCCAGTGGTTTGGCGTCTTACCGACGGTAAAGCCGGCCACGAAGCTCAATCGCAGGGTTTGCTCCAGGCACTGGAACGCCACCAGCCCCTTAAGGTGTACCACCTCCCAATAGCCCGAGATTGGCATCCTTTATTATGGGCGCTAGGTCGCTTCTTTCCTCCTGGAGAAGATTTACCAGCTCCCCACTGGCTAGTGGGCGCTGGCCGTGGCACCCACCTAGCTCTCCTTGCTGCTCAACGCGCTCGAGGAGGACGAACAGTGGTGTTGATGAATCCAGGGTTTTGGCGCTCCTGGTTTGATTTATGTCTAATCCCAGCCCACGACAGGCTACCTCCAGCCACTAATATTCACCTCACTCGAGGAGCTCTCACCACTCTAAGCCCTGGGGGAGAGCATTATCCCCAGCAAGAATTAATACTGGTGGGGGGGCCATCTCACCATTATGGTTGGGATTTATCGGATCTTCTCCGTCAACTGAAGGCGTTGGTGCTAGCTAGTCCCAGCCACCATTTTCGCTTGACCACTTCTCGTCGCACTCCGCCAGAGGCGCTGGCCGTCTTTCGGCAAAGCTTGCCTACTATTACGGTAATACCTTGGCAGCACACGGGTCCCGGCTGGATGAGGGAACAGTTGGCTCAGGCTGGTCAGGTGTGGGTAACGGCCGATAGCGTCTCTATGGTCTACGAAGCGTTGACAAGTGGTGCTGCGGTGGGTGTCTTGGCGGTTCCGCCCCTGGGAAGCAAAATCAGCCGAGTAGCCTGGGGATTAGAGCAATTGGTAAAAGATGGCTTAGTTACTCCCTTTGCCGCTTGGCAAGCAGGTCAACCACTAAAACCGCCGTCTGAAATCTTTGACGAAGCTGATCGGATTGCACGCTGGTTGGTACAAACAGGGTGGCTACAGCAGTAGTACAACTCCTTTTCTAACCAGATAAATTTTCCTGTTTTATGGGGTCGCTCATTATGGTTATTCAGCCCGTTATCCTTTCTGGGGGAGCCGGTACCCGGCTGTGGCCTTTGTCTCGGGAGCACTATCCCAAGCAATTACTGCCCCTTGCGGGCGAACAGTCTCTATTACAACAAACTGTTACCCGATTGCACGGCCTAGCAGCGCTATTGGAACAAGAGACTGGTGCAGGACAAATCGCTGCTCCCTTGGTGGTCTGCAATGAAGAACATCGTTTTCTAGTGGCTGAGCAACTTCGCCAAATAAAGAAACCCGCTTGGTCCATCATTTTGGAGCCCATAGGGCGCAATACCGCCCCCGCTTTAACGTTAGCAGCTTTGGCGTTGCAGCAGTTTGGGGAAGATCGGGTGATGCTGGTCATGCCAGCAGACCACGTTATTCAAGATGGCCCAGCCTTTTGGGCAGCAGTGGCCCAAGGAGCCTTATTGGCTCAAGGCAATCGGTTAGTAACTTTCGGTATCGTTCCCACCACTCCCCATACTGGCTATGGCTATATCCAAGTAGGGAATCCGCTAACGGGCATCCCCACTATCAGCGGTGCGGCAGAACCACGGCAATTAAACCGGTTTGTGGAAAAACCAAACGAAGCAACTGCCACTAGCTACTTAGCCCAGGGAGGCTATTTGTGGAACAGTGGTATTTTTATGATGCGGGCTTCCCTGTGGTGGCGGGAAATCAGTCAACGGGAACCGGCTATGGCCCAAGCTTGCCAACAAGCGTGGGATCAGGGGCATCAGGATGGCGATTTTCGCCGAGTTGATTCGGGGGTGTTTACTGCGTGTCCTAGTAACTCTATTGACTATGCAGTAATGGAGCGGGTGACAGGGACCGGGGGAGATGATGGGGAAACAGCAGCAGCGGTGATCCCGTTGGCGGCTGGATGGTCTGACGTGGGAGCTTGGCCAGCGTTGTGGGAAATCAGTCCCCAGGATAATCAGGGCAATGTACTGCGGGGAGATGTGATGACTCACGCCACCCAAGATTCCATGGTGGTAGCTGAACAACGACTCGTGGCTACGGTGGGGCTGCGGGATGTTATCGTGGTGGAAACGGCGGATGCCGTATTGGTGGCAGATAAATCCCACGCCCAGGACGTCAAAGAGATTGTTAGCCAACTGAAAGCCCAGGGACGCTGCGAGCGGCTCTCCCACCGGCGAGTTCACCGTCCTTGGGGTAGCTACGAAAGCGTGGATGTGGGCGAACGGTTCCAAGTAAAACG